>CALLAV010000077.1 GCA_938001995.1 uncultured Amylibacter sp.
ATCATCGAAGATCCAAACATCGCCGCCACGATCGCTGTAATCATCGCCGTATATAAACCAAACTCTGGCGGCAGACCTGCAATGGTTGCAAAAGCCACGCCCTGCGGTAACACAATCGCCGCATTGATCAGGCCCGCGTAGGCATCCGCCCCAAGGCTTTGACGCGACACGCGGTGACGCCAATCGAGTGGCGGAAAATAATCAGCAAAACGCATAGAGTGCGGTCCAATTTCGGCAAAAATTCGAAAGACTGGTTCGCCTTTCGCCTACGCCTCTCGCGGCGGGGATGCAATTGCGGTGTTCCGTCGCGGTTAAATTCACGCCCTTAAACGCAGGTTTAACTCCCTTAAAAGGCACTACCCAGAACGGGTATTACCGTGTAAGGTGTGCCTATAAAACAGGCCAAAGGCCGAACGAGGCGTGCAGTGACTGCTCTCAAAAAATATGAAAGGCTCGAATCTCTCGGGCTGTGGAAAGAGTCCGATGTGGACCAACGAGTTGAGGTGATCGTCTCCTTTGGCGCGGCCTCTTTGGTGTTGTCTGATGCCAATGGCAAACCGCTCGCGCATTGGTCACTGGCCGCTGTGCGCACCCTGTCTCAAGGGGATGGGCCGACTCTTTACAGCCCAGATCGCAACAGCAGCGAAACTCTTGAAATAGACGACGAACAGATGGTGGAGGCCATTCAAGAAGTTCGCAAAAGTATCCGTCGCATCGGCCCACATCCGGGGCGATTACGCTGGATACTGTCGGGTGTAATCCTTGCGGCGATCCTTGCGCTGATCTTCATTTGGCTCCCTTCTATTTCCGCCGACTACGCCACGCGCGTGGTTCCAAAAGCCAAAGCCGAGCAAATTGGCGAAGATATCTTGAACCAGACAAGCCGCCTGACAGGCCAAGCCTGTGGTGATCCGCTGTCGTTGCCAGCACTGCGCAAGTTCGAAGACTGGCTGTTGCCAGACGGCGGGCACATACACATTGTCGATATGGGCGCACGGTTTTCGGCCCATGTTCCAGGGGGAAACATCCTGTTGAACCGCGTCCTGTTAGAGGAAAACGCGGGCCCCGAAGTGGCCGCGGGCTTCGTTCTGATGGAACGCGCGCTTGCTGAAGAACATCCGCCGCTTACAGGTATGTTCCAATCCATCGGCACACGTGGAACATTGACGTTTATTGCAAACGGTACACTGTCGTTTGGCGCCTTGGCTGACTATGCCCGCGAAACCCTAACCAGCCGCATGATCCGGCCCAATGATACCGCTCTGCTCAAACTCTTCGATCAGGCAAAATTAACCGCCTCGCCCTATGCCTATGCGCTCGACACCAACGGCACCGCCACCGCCGCCTTGATCGCGGGCGATCCTGCGAAAGAAAACTACCGCCCTCAAATCACAGACTCCGACTGGATTGCGCTACAAAATATCTGCGGGGATGGGTGACACGGCAGCAGGCCCATTACGTTATACAACCTTGGGACCAAACAGACCTAAACAATGCCCGCAGTCAGACCTATGCAGACTTTGTTGCGCGCAACGTGAACACGCCTGCCACAAACAGACAGCTTGCACCTATGCGGTTCAATAACATCATGGCCTTTGGTTTCCTAAACTGCGCCCGCATACCATTTGCAAAGAACAGCCAGAAAAGGCTGTTCAAGGTCGCGACACCCAAAAAGGTCGCAATAAGGATAAGAAACTGTTGGAATGCAGGAGCGGACGGGGTGACAAATTGCGGAACGAACGCGACATAGAAGGCAGGGCCCTTAGGGTTCAGAACGCTGATCAACAAAGACTGCCAAAAGAGCTTGGCCAATGGTTTTTGATCGAAGTGTTCGTTTAGTTCAATTTCATGTGTTGGCGCAGTCCACAGCGTATAGGCCAGCCAAATAAGGTAAAAAGCACCAACCACCTTTAAAAGGGTAAAGAGAAAAGCAGACGTTGCCAGCACTGCTCCAGCCCCCAAAAGCGATAGTGACATCGCGATAAATGCTCCGAGAACAACCCCAGGAACAGTCGCCAATCCCGACCGTTTCCCGTCACGAATTGCGTAGTTGACGGTAAGCACAATGTTCGGCCCCGGTATCAAAACAACAAGTGCGCTGGCAGCGGCAAAGGCTAACCAAGTCTCAAATGTCATCTGCTCTCCCAATCTTGCAATCTGCAATAATCACTAAGACGGCAAAGCCGTTAAAATTGGAAGCTGAAATCTGCACCTGCTGCAGTTGGCGGTCTCGTAAAACAAATAACACGCCCCCCAACAAAAAAGGCCGCCCACTTGGGACGGCCTCAAATTCTTGACTACAGTGGCAAAGATTAGTTCTTCGCGTAGAATTCGACCACGAGGTTCGGTTCCATCATCACTGGGTATGGCACATCGCCAAGGCCAGGTGTGCGAACGAATTCCGCTTTCATCTTACCAGCGTCTACGTTGATGTATTCTGCAAAGTCACGCTCTTGGCTCGCCAATGCTTCCATCACCAATGCCATCTGCTTGGAAGACTCGCGTACTTCGATCACGTCG
>CALLAV010000078.1 GCA_938001995.1 uncultured Amylibacter sp.
CGACGCCGTGCGCAGCTGTTGTACAAGCGGCCCGATCTGAATGTGGTGGAATTCCGTGGCAACATGCAGACCCGTTTGAAGAAGCTGGATGACGGCGTTGCCGAGGCGACGTTCCTTGCGATGGCGGGTTTGAACCGTATGCAAATTCCGAATGTACCGATGCATTCCATTGAAACAGATGAGATGCTTCCTGCCGTTGCACAGGGTGCGATTGGGATCGAGCGTCGCATGGATGATGCGATGGTGACGGACATGCTAGCCGCAATTCACGACGGCCCGACGGGTCAGCGTTTGGCGGCGGAACGGGCGTTTTTGGCAGCGCTTGATGGGTCATGCGAAACGCCTATCGCGGGACTGGCAGAACTTGACGGGACGAACATGCGCCTGCGCGGCGAAGTGTTGCGCCCTGACGGGTCTGAATCGATCAGTGATGATGTGACTGTGTCTATTGCCGATGGTGCGGACGCAGGTACGGCAATGGCGCATAAGTTGTTGGCCGAAGCGGGCGAAGGCTTCTTTGACTGGCGCAGCTAAGGCGCGCCAGTCTGAATTCTGCTAGGCGGTCGCAGCAACGTTAGCAATCGCACACTGTTTCCACAGATGTTTCAACGCACCCACGAGGTGGTCGATGTCTGCATCATTGTGCAATGGTGACGGGGTAAAACGCAAACGCTCGGTCCCTTTTGGAACGGTTGGATAGTTGATCGGCTGCACGTAAATGCCCCACTCATCCATCAGATAGTCTGCCAGCATCTTGGTCTTTACAGGATCTTTGATCATTACAGGCACGATGTGGCTGTCGTTTTCCATATGCGGGCTGCCAGCCGCATCAAGGCCAGCGCGCAGTTTGGCCACCTGGGCGCGCTGTTTCATGCGTTCTTCGTCAGAAACCTTGAGGTGTGCGATCGAAGTACGAGCCGCAGCGGCCACGGCGGGTGGCAAGGCGGTTGTAAAGATAAAGCCAGACGCAAAGCTGCGGATGAAATCACACAGGGCTGCAGAGCCTGTGATGTAACCACCAACAACGCCGTAGGCTTTGCCAAGCGTGCCTTCGATCAGGGTGACGCGATCCATCAGGCCTTCTTGTTCGGCAACGCCGCCGCCGCGTGGACCATACAGGCCAACGGCGTGAACTTCGTCGAGATACGTCATCGCGCCGTACTTTTCGGCCACTTCAACAATTTCGCGGATTGGGGCAATATCACCGTCCATCGAATAGACGGATTCGAATGCCACAATTTTGGGAACGTTGGCTGGCAAGGCTGCCAGTTTCGCCTCTAGGTCGGCGACGTTGTTATGCTCCCAGATCACCTTTTGGGCGCGGGAATGGCGGATGCCTTCGATCATAGATGCGTGGTTGCCGCTGTCTGACAGGATCACACAGTTTTCGAGCCGTGAGCCGAGCGTGGACAGGGCCGCCCAGTTTGACACGTAGCCAGATGTGAAAAGAAGTGCTGCTTCTTTTTGGTGCAAATCGGCCAGTTCAGCCTCTAGCAACAGATGGTCGTGGTTTGTGCCAGAAATGTTGCGGGTGCCGCCAGCGCCTGTGCCTGTGCGTTCCACTGCTTCGCACATTGCGCCAATGACCAGCGGGTTTTGACCCATGCCAAGGTAGTCGTTTGAACACCAAACAGTGACGTCCCGCTTTTCGCCGTCAACGTGGTTTGCCGCGCGCGGGAATTTCCCACATGTGCGTTCCAATTCGGCAAAATAGCGATAGTTGCCTTCTTCTTTTAAAGCGTCGAGCTGGGCTTGGAACATAGCATCAAAGTTCATGGGATTTTCCTGTCTTAGTCTGGGTTGGGCTGGGCAGCATCCAGCGCCATAGTTTTGCGTCAGGCAGTGGAACCACCATCAGCCAGTGTTCAATCGCAGCCAATGCCGCCATTGATGTGAGAAGCGCAAAGCCAACGGCCTGCGCTGTAGTTTCAGAGGCAAACCAACGTTCCGCAAAGCATGCAACTGCAAAGCTGAGGAAGGTGACGCCAATGGGAAAGGCCATCGTAATACGGCCTTGTGTGAAATAGCTTTTGAGGTGTTCTAGCGGCTTTGGCACGAATTCAGTGTTGATCCGTGGCACGCCAAAATAAAGGTTCAGTTTGGCCGAGATCCGTGCAGCGTAGAGCACCACATATGTCCACATGCCAAAGGTGTTTGGTGCGTCTGCGCAGATCACAACGATCACCAGCAACACGCCGACCAACAGCAGTTCGTGGTGCATCAGTGTTGAATAGGCGCGGTAGAACCGATCCCATCCCTTCATTTCTGGCGGGCAATCCGTGCGTTCTGGGCCAGTGATGATCCCCGCCAAAAACGCCAGTTCGATCCAACCCCACACCAGCAGGGCTGAGATGAAAGCGATGTAGACATTCGCCACCGTCAAGGCTGTGGCCGAAATGACCAACCCTGCAACCCCAAGGGCCGCGAAGGGGATGGACAAAAAGACGGATCGCCCGTGCGCCACTTCTTTG
This sequence comes from uncultured Amylibacter sp., assembly GCA_938001995.1. GTDB lineage: Bacteria > Pseudomonadota > Alphaproteobacteria > Rhodobacterales > Rhodobacteraceae > Amylibacter. The sequence goes on from CALLAV010000078.1 coordinate 2,472, forward strand.
CCCGCATCAGATGTGCGAACAATCAGTAGGATCACCCCGGTGAAAAACCACCAGGTGAATATGGCCGCAAGGGCCGCTATCCAGGGCGAAGACATCATCAGTAGGCCGGCACCATTACAGGGCTGTCAGGCACATCGTTCGGGATCGATGGAATGGTCAGAACAGAGACAAATGCGATACCCGCCTTGGCCATGCCCGTCAGACGGGATACCATTCCAACCAAACCGCCACGCGCTTTCGCCTTGGCGATTTGCACCGAAGCCCGCTCCATCCGATCCAGATTTGGACGCCAGCGTTTGTGTTCAATATCCAGCGTGAAGGGGAACACTTGCTTGGAGATTTCCGAAGTCTTACGGAACACCTCTTGGCCGTACCACGTTACATCCACGCCAAGCGCTTCGTGAAACAGGGGCCGTTGGTGATCGCGCACCCACATGGTGGAGTAAACGGCCGTTAGGAAGAACTTGATCCACAGTTTGTTGGAAAAGCTCTCGGTCAGTTTTGGATCGGTTTTCATCAGCAGGGCGAACGCCTCTCCGTGGGAAAACTCGTCGTTGCACCATTCGCGGAACCACTGGAAAATCGGGTGGAAGCGTTTATCGGGATGTGCTTCCAGATGACGGAAGATGGTGATGTAACGCGCATAGCCGATTTTTTCGGACAGATACGTTGCATAGTAGATGAATTTTGGGCGGAAATAGGTGTATTTCTTTTGCTGGGTCAGGAACCCAAGGTTCACCCGAATACCCGCTTCGCGCAGCGCATCATTAATAAAGCCCGCGTGGCGTGCCTCATCCCGTGCCATCAGTTGGAACAACGTGGTGATGTCGGTGTTCGACCCGCGCCGCTTCATTTCCTTGTACAGAACACAGCCCGAAAATTCGGCGGTGCAGCTGGAGATCAGGAAATCGATGAACTCGGCCTTTAGGGCAGGGTCCATGCCCTCCCAGTTGGCTTCCCATTCATCGGTCTTTTTGAAATGGCCCTTATTTGGATCCGCTTTCATCCCTGCGATCAACTGATCCCAATCTTCGCGCACAGGGGAGACATCGATGGCGTCCATTTCGTCAAAATCGGTGGTGTAAAACCGTGGTGTCAGCAGCGTATTTTGCATGGCCACTTCGGTTGCCATTTCGGATGTCATTTCTGGACCATCCAGCGCGTCTTGTGCGGCGATGGCTTCTTCGGCGGTATCGGCGTAAGCGGAATGTTTTGGCGCGTTCATGACAGCACCTCTTCGGAGAATGAAAACTCGCACAGCTCCATAAACTCGAAATCACCTGTGGCGCGGGTCCAAAGCTGTTCCAGCTTGGAGGCGCGGATGATCGTGGCGTCGCGTTTTTCGCTAATAACCTCGCCGTAAGGTGCCATTATTTCCGACCCGTGGACCAGCACGCTGTCCCCCGGGTTCACAACAGCGCCGTTTAAGAATTTGACGTGTGCAGAAAGTTCTTCAAACCGATGCGAGATTGTGACCTCGCAGGGGGCGGTTTCTTTGGTTCGTGTAATCAATCCCATAAGTTTAGTCCCTTTGGTAAAGTTCAGTCGATCAGCCGGGCGAAGGCTGCGACGTTGTCTTGGCCGTATCCGATCAGCTCGATCGACCAGCCTGTGGCGTCATCCAAAATTGCAGTGTGCCCGTTTTCGCGGCGCACAACGCGGATAGGTGCGGTCATGTCTTTGTTTTGGACTGTCCGCTCGCGCATCACCGACACCCAAATTACGTCGATAAATCCGCTTTTATTCAGGTTGGAATGGGCCAGCTGAGTGCCGTCCATATCGTTGATCGCAACCCCAACGCTGCGATCTCCAACCAATGAAACTGTGATTTCCTTTTCAATCGGGCTAATTTTCAGAACGCCCGATTTTGGGTGGTCTGTCCATTGAGCATAACTCACCATCGCGAGTGAGATCAGCATAAGGGAAAACATCGCAATCACAAGGAAACGTGGGACCATTTCGCGGTCGCGGTGCTTCATTTGATTGGCTAGTGAGGCTGTTTGCGAGGTCAGCATATCATTTTACTCCGCTGGAACGGCATCAACAGTTGCGATGCGTGTGACTTGTGGCTGTGAAACGCGGGTTTCAGCGGCCTCTGCGAAAATCTCTGCGACACGGGCTGCGTCAGGAATTGCGCGGAATGCGGGTTGCGTTTTGGCCATGTACCATGGACGCACATGGGGCCAAGTCATCAGGTAAGACAGGCGCGTTTGACCTGTCAGTTCAAATGCGATTGTGCCAATGCCTGATTTGCGCACAGATGCGTTGGCGTTGCCGATGCACACGTAAGGCAGGTTCAGCGTCATGGTCAGCGCCGCGCCAATGCGCATAGCGACCCGTTTGTTTGTCAGCGTATAAACAGTGGATCGCGCTTGCACATAAGCAATACCGATCAGGATCAAGCAGGCCAGAAGACCGGCGATCAAGAAGGGAACACCGTGGCCAAGGGCTGTGCCCAATGGCGCGTCTGCGGAGGACACCATAACACGCCACAGCGCGAGCAATGTGAAATACCCAAACACCCACTTCAGACCCAAAGCGTCTTTGGCGAGTTGCAGCGGGTTTGGGCTGCCTTGCCAGAGAATATGCTCATCCTCAGGCAATGCCTCTGGAAGGCCGTGAACGGGTTCGAATTTAAAGTCGTCATGATGCATAGTTTTTGTCCCTCGGTAGGTGTCGGGCCTTTGGCTGAAGGCCCGACATCGTGATGGTTAGATTACAAGCAAGGCTCTGCCCGTTTTGGATCGGCATAAAGTGTGCCGCCGCCGTAGTAGGCCATGATCTTTTCCTCTTCGAGGAGTGTGATCTCGGCCTTTTTCTTGACCTTTGGAACGCCAGCAAATTGTGCGCCATAGATCGAGCGTACAGTCACGCGGTCCTTGCCGATGCGGCAGAAGTTCATTGGGATCAGGCAACCTTTGCCGTCGCCTTCTGGGTTCAGATCAACGGTCAGGTAGCGCACTTCTTGCTCTGGCACGTCGATCCACATGTCGATGATGCGGCCCACAACTTCGCCGTCCCCTGCAACAACAGGTTTGCCCCGTGGGTCGCGACCCGCAGATACTTCGAAGTCTTCAAGTTTGGACATGGGCATGATCTTGGCGTGGCCATGTGCATCCAGTTCAGGAACATCGCGGCGCGGTGCCCAAGACGCAGGACCAACACCGTCCTTCATTGGATCACCAGTCGGCACATAAGGAGAACCCGCCGCAACGCTGGTGCGTTCCAGTTTCAGGTCATCACGGTCGCCACGTGCGCCAGAGGGCACAGTCAGTTCACCACGACCATCGCGCAGGATGAACGTTTTATCCTTTGGCAGCGGGAATGGTCCTTGGTTTGGTGCAAGGTTGCCGTCGTCGTCTTCGAGCGGGTAGCCTTCGCGCATGTTTTCGGTTTGCAGATAGAAAACCAGCAGCGCGAAAAACAGCCAGAACAGCCAAATGGCCGCGCTCGCCAGATCAAAGTTTCCAAAAAATTCAGTGCCAACCATATTGGTGTCCTCCGGTGGTATGCAGTGTTTTGTTGATCATGTTGGAAAGTCAGCCAGACCAAGCGGGCCGCCTTTCGGGTCTTGAATAGAACGCGCTTTGACAAGCGGGCCCAATGCAATGAGTGTGACGAACAGGAAGCCCAGCTCGATGTGATAAACGACGGAATATCCAGTTGCTGCGCTGTTCAGGCCAGGGCCAAGCGCCCCGCTCGTGGCGGCAACACCAACAACATCGCGGATCGCGCCGCCTGCGAAAATCGACACGCCTGCGGCCGTGGCCTGCGCTGCACCCCAAGCACCAAGCGCGAGACCTTTGCCCGCCGTGCCTGTGTTTTCCAGTGTCATGGCGGATGTCAGGGTGGCCACGGCGAATAAACCGCCGCCTGTACCAATGCCAAACGCGCCAAGGAAGAAGATTGTTGTGCTGTT
>CALLAV010000079.1 GCA_938001995.1 uncultured Amylibacter sp.
GAGGCGGCGGCGATCACCAAGGCGCTTGCCAAACAAACGCCTGACCGCATCCGGGTTATCGCCCAAGCCATGCGGCACGGGCTGTCGGACGACGATATCCACGCCGTCACGAAATTCGACCCATGGTTCCTCGCCCGTATCCGCGAGATCATCGAAATGGAGGCGGAGATTACCGCCAACGGCCTGCCCACGACCGAGGAAGGGCTGCGTGCGGTCAAAATGCTGGGCTTCACCGATGCGCGTCTGGCCAAGCTGACCGGCGGAACCGAAGATCAGGTGCGCCACGCCCGCCGCGCCCTTGGCGTCAATGCCGTCTTCAAACGGATCGACACATGTGCGGCCGAGTTTGAAGCACAAACACCCTATATGTATTCCACCTACGAAACCCCGGTCATGGGTGACGCGGAATGCGAAGCGCGGCCCTCGGACCGCAAAAAGGTTGTCATCCTTGGCGGCGGCCCCAACCGGATCGGGCAAGGGATCGAGTTTGATTACTGCTGTTGCCACGCCTGTTACGCACTAACGGACGCGGGCTATGAAACCATCATGGTCAACTGCAACCCCGAAACCGTGTCCACCGACTATGACACCTCAGACCGCTTGTACTTTGAACCGCTCACCCTTGAGCACGTGCTGGAAATCCTGCGTGTTGAGCGCGAAAACGGTGAACTGCATGGCGTGATCGTACAATTCGGCGGCCAAACCCCGCTGAAACTCGCCAACGCGCTCGAAGAAGAAGGCATCCCGATCCTCGGCACAACACCAGACGCGATTGATCTGGCCGAAGACCGCGAACGTTTTCAGAAACTTCTCGAAGATTTAAAACTGAAACAGCCTTACAACGGCATCGCCCATTCTGGCGAAGAGGCGTTCAAAATCGCCGCGGACGTAAAATACCCGCTGGTGATCCGCCCGTCCTATGTTCTGGGTGGTCGCGCCATGGAAATCGTGCGCGATGATGCACAGCTGGAGCGCTACATCAACGAAGCAGTGGTCGTATCAGGCGACAGCCCCGTCCTGCTGGACAGCTACCTGTCTGGCGCGGTCGAAGTGGACGTAGACGCCCTGTGTGACGGCGAGAGCGTCCATGTGGCTGGCATAATGCAACACATCGAGGAAGCGGGCGTGCATTCGGGTGACAGTGCCTGTTCCTTGCCCCCCTATTCGCTGGATGCGGCAACCATCGCGGAACTAAAGGTCCAATCTGAAAAGCTCGCCCTTGCGTTGAATGTTGTGGGCCTGATGAACGTTCAGTTTGCAATCAAAGACGGTGAGATTTTCATCCTAGAGGTGAATCCCCGCGCGTCGCGCACTGTGCCATTTGTGGCCAAAGCCGTGAACTCCCCGATTGCCGCCATCGCCGCGCGGATCATGGCTGGCGAAAAACTGTCCGCCTTTGATCTGAAGTCACCCGAGACAAAACACTTTGCGGTGAAAGAAGCCGTGCTGCCCTTCGCCCGCTTCCCGGGTGTCGATACCTTGCTCGGACCAGAGATGCGATCCACAGGCGAGGTCATGGGGCTCGACAAAACCTTTGCCCGCGCCTTCCTCAAGGCGCAGATGGGTGCAGGGCATACATTGCCTTCCGAAGGGTCGGTTTTTGTTTCGGTAAAGAACGACGACAAGACCCCCCAAATGGTCGAAGCGATGAAAATTATGCGCGATGCTGGTTTCAAGATTGTGGCCACCCGTGGGACCGCTGGATTTCTAAAGGCAGCGGGAATTGAAACCGAAACTGTGAACAAGGTTTACGAGGGTCGCCCGAACGTTGTGGATCGACTGCGCGACGGGGACATAAACCTGGTGTTCAACACTACCGAAGGTGCAGCTTCAATCGAGGACAGCCGCGAAATTCGGTCGGTCGCGCTCTATGGTAAGATTGTCTACTACACGACCGCCGCAGCCAGCTTTGCGGCGGCCCAAGCGATTCGCAATATCCGCGAAGGCGCGCTCGAAGTGGCTCCGCTCCAAGAATACTAAACTACTGAAAAAGCTGCAATAAATGGCGCTCTGCGGAATTACCCGCAGAGCGTGTTTCATTGTTTCTAAATGTAACTTAAAGTTGTGTTTCCTTAAAGAAAAGTAAACTAGTTTAAACAAAGGCGAGCCAACTCTTAAAATAAACGCTAGCTTTACTGATACAGAACCGCTCAACGTAGGAGAGTAAAATGCAGACAAAGGAAACAACTGTTTCTATGGTCAAATCCATGGAAGAAATGCAGCAAGCGTATGACATCAGACGGCAGGTATTTGTCACCGAAGGTGGCGAATCCGAAGAGATCGAATTCGATGGAAACGACTTTTGCGCGGCCCATCTTTTGGCCTATTGGAAGGGCGAACCCGTCGCCACGATGCGGATGCGGATCGTGTCTGGCAACGAAGGCGGAACGATCATTTGGGAACGTATGGCGATCCTCAAAAACGCCCGCGAACGCAATCCTTGGATCTTTCGCGCGCTGATGAACAGTGCCCGCCACTACACAGATTTGATGGGCCTGAAGAACGTGATCGGCATCGTGGAGAATCCGAAACTGATGCGTTTTTGGCGGATCTATGGCGGTAAAGAAACAGGCGAAGAACCATTGGAGTTAGATGGACACACCTATCGCCCTATTCGCTTGACAATAGACCGTGATGAACCCCAGGAAGAGTTGACCTTACGCCAAGCAATCATGGCGGTTCCTGAGGTCTTTGACGAAACGAGGAGAAATGCGTGAATGCCGACTTCGCGTTACTGATCGAACGGCTTTGGCAGTCCGATAATCCAGAAACCACCCGAGACATCATTTTAAACCTAGGGTTTAATGGCTTGGTGTTTCAGCGGTGGAATTTGGAATATATCGAAAACTGGGAAGGTCGGATCGCCGAAGGCTTTCTAGAGCACTACTACGGGGCTCAATTGGACCAATATTGTCCAATCGCGAAAGCAATCCACTCTTGGTCACGATCCTACACATTTGCCGAAGCGCGCGCTGGGGCAAATGGTGACCAAGAGAACGCGACACGTGTTGAAAGCCTGTTTCGACAATTTGGAATGGTGGATGGTGTGGTCTTACTTACGGGTAAGAATGCGCTGCGGTCATCTGTGATTTTGACTTCGGCCCAGCCAGCTCAGAAGATTTTTAATGATTATGGCGGGGTTTTGTATTTTGCCGCCGACAAGCTGACGAAACAACTCCACAGCGGCCACTCCCTTCTGACCCACGTTCCACGTGAAAACCCGGTGCTGTCTGAAATGCAGTCCAAAATCCTGCAGATGCAAATTGATCATCCCGAACTAAGCAATTCTGAAATGGCGTCGGCTTTGGGCTTGTCCCCCAAGACACTGCATGCGCATCACAAGAAGATCGCAAAAAAGAACGGCGTTACAACCTTTGCAGGTGCGGTGATCAAACGTTTGAAAGAAACGCAATAAATCACTTTCGATGGGCCAAACATTAAAAAACCCCACCTGACATTTCTGTCAGGCGGGGCTGGTACACAAGTACTCGGTAAAAACTCTTACGTACTCACTATGAACCTACTTGTGCCGCACAAACTACAACGCGGCAGTAACACTCGTTAAGTACATGCCTTGATCAAACCGACGATTTGGCTTTTGACAGCCTCGTTTGGGATTTGATTGATTTGGGTTGCCAGTTCGATGGTGCGGGTTGAGATTTCTTCAATCTCTTGGCCCTCTTCGCCATCTGCGCCGTCAAAGAAATAAGAGACCTTCACACCCAGCGCTTGAGACACTTCCCATAGGCGGCTGGCGCTGATGCGGTTGATACCGCGCTCGTATTTTTGCAGCTGCTGAAAGCTGATGCCGAGCATTTCGCTTAGCTGTTGTTGGCTTATTCCGCGGGACGCACGGGTCAGGCGGATTTTCGTTCCAACATGAATATCGACAGGATGAGGCATAAGTTTACGGCTCCACATTAAACGGAAGGCCCTGAGGGCGTTTTCGCGGTTTACTGATAAGCCGAAGGTCTAGCCGACGGAGCGCCGTTGTGAATGAGTTCACTTGGCGGGTGTTGATAACCTTAAAGCATAGGGTTGCAGTTATTGCAATCCTAAATTGCGTCTAGCTTCTACCTAAAATAGTAAATGGTTAATGCCATGTTTCCTGCCTGAGGCCTTACACACGTTAAAAGGGATTGCGACGCGGATGGATCAAAACAAATTCGCGCATTTTGATCCTTGCGAACAGATCCAAAGGGCTGTCTCGCATGAATACTGGATTGAATTGATGCACAAAATTCCAAAACGAAGTTCCATTTAATTTATAAAAAACAAAGATTTATCTGAAAATCGAGAAAAGTAATTACGCACCAAAAATCTTGGGGTTTTGCCCATTTCTTCTTGGTGAGAATTTGAAGAAGACTCGTACAATTGGGATGAAATTCATCCGATTTGAGGCCGTCAATTTTTACAACTATTCGTCTTGTTTCCACATGTGAAGTAAATCATACACAAAACTTTTCTTTGCATTTTGCGAAGATTCAGCGACAACCTATGCGGGTAGTTTATTGTGTGATCTTTCAAAATTGCTCAAATCCACCTCAAGTGGTGGCTACAATATGGCATACAATCCCGCCTGCAAGACGCCCTCAGCAACCCGAAAATCACGTTCATTTACGAAAACGAATCTCTTGAAACAGGCATCAGGTCGCGCCACAGTCTCCTCATGGCCAAACTCTATTTCCACTACTCCACCATGAACGCAGGCAAATCGACTGCGCTTTTACAAGCATCACACAATTACCGTGAACGGGGGATGGAAACCTATCTGATCACTGCCCGTTTCGACAATCGCTCCGGGGACGGAGAAATTGGGTCTCGCATCGGCATTTCAGCGCGAGCAGACGGGTTTGACGGATCAAGCGATCTTTTCGCGATGATTGAAAAGCGCATGAAAAGCAGCACACTGACCTGCGTGTTCATTGACGAGGCTCAATTCCTGTCAGCGGCGCAAGTTTGGCAACTGGCCCGTGCAGTGGATGACTTGGGCGTACCGATCATGTGCTATGGTTTGCGGGTCGATTTCCTTGGGCATCTTTTTCCAGGCTCCGCTGCCTTGCTGGCGATGGCGGATGAAATGCGCGAAGTTCGGACCGTCTGTTTTTGTGGGAAAAAGGCGACTATGGTCGTGCGTCAGACGGAAAGCGGCGATGTGATTACCCAAGGAGCGCAAATTCAGATCGGCGGCAACGAAACCTACGTGTCTCTCTGCCGCCGTCATTGGCGTGAAGCAACGGGCGACCTGCCCCGCTGACTACTTTTCGTTGTCGACTGGAACGTCCACAACAATGTCGCCCGCTTTTTCAAACGTCAGCGTAATCTTTACAACTTCACCGTTGTCCAAGCTGTCATTCAGCCCCATCAACATCACATGATCGCCACCCCGTTTCAGGATCGCAGTCTCACCTGCGGGCAATTTGATGCCCCCTTTGATTTGGCGCATCATCATTACGCCGTCCCCGTCTTCGATGTGTGTGTGCAGCTCTGTCATAGCTGACGCGTCCGTTTTGGCGGCAACCAAAACATCATCCTGACCGGATTGGTTGGTGATCTGCATAAACGCGGCACCCGCCATTGCACTCGCGCCGACAGCGCGCGCATAGGACGCTTCTACCTTGAACGGTTCATCGGCATTGACCACGGGGCCACCTTTGCCAAAGAACAAGAAAACGACCAATGCAATTGCGATTACAATTGCACCCAAAACAGCGATTATTCGCATGGTATTCACCTGTGTTTTTTTCGATATGCCAAAAGAAAACGGCCCCCGATAGAGGCCGTTTCTAAACGATAATCACAAGAGGGCGTTAGGCCGCAGCTTGTGCTTTCGCGATATCTTTTTTCACTTTCAGGGCTGCGTCAGACAGCTCTGCGTCTTTTGCTTTCGCCATGAACGCGTCCAAACCACCACGGTGGTCCACTGTGCGCAGGGCTGCCGCTGAAATGCGGAATTTGAAAGACCGACCCAGTGTGTCGCTGATCAGCGTCACATCGTTCAGGTTCGGCAGGAACCGACGACGGGTCCGGTTTTTGGCGTGGCTGACATTGTTGCCAGACATTGGGCCTTTGTTTGTAAACTCACAACGACGAGACATCGCGTATATCCTTACTCTCTTGCGGTTGCGTCCTATCACGCGCGCGCATTTGAAATCCGAGCCGCTTAGTAGGACCGATTTCCACACACGTCAAGGGCGCAAACCCGTCAAAACCCACCCTATTTCTTGGTTTTCAACGCCTGCAACACTTCTGCCGCCGCTGCATCAGGGGTTAAGGCCCCATCCGCCACCTTTTTGCGCAAGGATTGTTGCAGGTTTTGTAGGGTTTCATCCCGTTCCAACTGGGCCAAAACGCCCCTGCGCACCTCGTCCTCGAACCAAACCTTGGCCTGTCGCCCCCGATTCGCATCAAAATGCCCATGCGCCTTGCGCCAATCGTACAGCGTTTCAATCTCGGCCCAGACCGTTTCCAGCCCATCTTCTTCCAGCGCAGAAATGGTCATCGCCTTGGGAAATTCTTTCGGATCCTGCACCCGTTTGCGCAGCAATCGCAACGCGCCTGCGTAATCCGCACAGGTCCGCATCGCTTGGGATTTCAACTCCCCATCCGCCTTGTTGATCAGGATCAGATCAGCGATTTCCATAATCCCCCGTTTCACGCCCTGCAATTCGTCCCCACCCGCAGGGGCCAGCAACAGCAAAAACAGATCGGTCATATCCGCGACCATCACCTCAGACTGACCAACGCCCACAGTTTCCACCAGCACCACGTCAAAGCCAGCCGCTTCACACAGCGAAATCGCTTCACGCGTGCGCCGCGCAACGCCACCGAGCGCGGCACTTGATGGGCTTGGCCGAATAAACGCGTTTGGATGGCGCGACAGGCGATCCATCCGCGTCTTATCCCCAAGGATTGACCCGCCAGATCGTTTCGAGGATGGATCAACAGCCAGCACAGCGACCTTGAGGCCTTGTTCCACCAGCATCATGCCAAAACTCTCGGTAAAGGTGGATTTCCCAACCCCAGGCGTGCCCGACAACCCAATGCGCAGCGCAGTGCGTTTCGATTGCCCCAACGCATCAATCAACTCGACCGCTTTGGTGCGATGATCCTCGCGCGTGCTCTCAACCAGCGTAATCGCGCGGGCCAATATCCGCCGATTGCCCGCAAGGACCGCATCAATCATGTCCTGATTAATATCCATCCCGTTGATTTTACTCCGCTTTTTATCACTGGCAAAGGACCGCGCACACAGGCGGGCCCATCTTCCCCGAAGTCTTAATCAATCTTAAACCTAGGGGGAAGCCAGACTTGAAGAAAAGAGAGCCTTTGAATGCGCCCCATCCTTGTCGTCACCCTTCTTTCTTTTGCGCTACCCGCAAAGGCAGACCAAGAAATCCACCGCTTCAGCGTCTACGTTTCTGGCCTTAAGGCGGGTACGTTACAAACCGTGCTCACCCGCAACGGCAAGGCATTCTCTGTTTCTGGCACGCTGTCCCCCACCCGTTTTATGCGAACCATTCGCGATGTGGGGTTCACGGGTCAATCCGCTGGCACGTTCCAAGACACCGCCTTCACCCCGCGCCGCTATTCAGGCCACACCAAAACAGGATCACGCGACAGCCAAGTCAAAATGCGGTGGTTGAACGGGACACCCTCCGTGGACAGCTACACCCCTGAACGCGAGGCGCGAGACTATGACATCAACCCTGCCGAACAACGTGGCACACTGGACCCACTTACCGCAGCGACCGTCCTTTTTGTGGACCAACTGGCCGCAACACTGTGCAACAAAACCATCCCCCTGTTCGATGGCCGCAGGCGTGGCAAACTCAGCCTCGCGCCACCCACAATCGACGGGGAAAGCGCGATTTGTGCAGGAACTTACACACGCATTGCAGGGTTTTCCCCCGAAGACATGCAAGAAAGGGTCAACTTTCCCTTCACCCTGATGTACACCCGCATCAATGAAGACACCTACCGCCTTATGGCTTTCACAACCAAAACCACCTTTGGCAGCGCCCGCGCCAAACGAAAGTAATGCGCCATGAGCAGCCTGCCGATCGAGGCGGCGCTGCCAGACCTACGCGCCGCGCTAAAGTCGCGCCAGATGGCCGTCCTGCAAGCCCCGCCTGGTGCAGGTAAAACCACCCGTGTCCCGCTGTTCCTGATCGAGGAAAACCTCATCAACGGCAAAATCCTGATGCTGGAACCCCGCCGCCTCGCCGCCCGTGCCGCTGCGGAACGTATGGCCGAAACGCTGGGCGAAACCGCAGGCGAGACGGTCGGCTACCGCATGCGCGGCGACAGCAAATCATCACGCGATACGCGGATCGAGGTGATAACCGAAGGCATCCTCACCCGCATGATCCAATCCGATCCCGAACTCACGGGCATCGGTTGCATCATCTTTGACGAATTCCACGAACGCTCGCTGCAATCCGACACAGGCCTCGCCTTCACTTTGGAAGTCCGCGACGCGCTACGCCCCGACCTCCACCTCATCGTTATGTCTGCCACGCTCGACGCCGCGCCAGTCGCAAAACTCATCGGCAACGCCCCCATGATCACGTCTGAGGGCCGCGCTTTCCCCGTGGAACCCCGCCACTTGCCCAAACCTTGGGCCAAGCCAAACACACGCGGTCCTCGGTTCGAAAATGCAATGGCTGACCTCATCACCCAAGCTGCATCAGAGACCACAGGCGGCATACTCGCTTTTCTGCCAGGTGAAGGCGAAATCCGCCGCACCGAAGCCCTCCTACAAAGCACTCTCCCGCGCGACTGCATCCTCCGCCCTCTCTACGGCGCACTCCCCTTCGCCGATCAACGCCGCGCCGTTATGCCCGAAACCAAGGGCCGCAAA
>CALLAV010000080.1 GCA_938001995.1 uncultured Amylibacter sp.
GGAAGAGGGCCTTGGCCAATCTTTGCTGGATCGTTCCAACCGCAGTGTCACACCGACCGCACAGGGGGAATTGCTCCTGAGCTATGGTCGCCGCCTGCTTGCGCTCAACGACGAGGTGTGGGCCCGTATGACGGACCAAAAGTTTGAGGGTGAAATCGTTTTCGGCGTGCCCCATGATATCGTTTATCCGCATATTCCAATGGTGTTGAAAAAGTTCAGCCAAGCCTTTCCACGGGTGAAAGTGAACCTTGTGTCGTCTTTCACAACCGAGCTGAAAACCATGTTCGTAGCTGGGGATTGCGACGTGATCTTGACCACTGAAACGGGCCGCGACGAAGGTGCGATCAAGCTGACCGATCTGGACTTGGTGTGGTATGGCGCACCCAATGGCACGGCGTGGAAAGAACGCCCTTTGCGCGTGGCGTCGGAAAAACAATGTATCTTTCGCGCAATCAGCCTCAAAGCGCTGGACGAAGCGGGAATTGATTGGGAAATGGGCGTCGATACCACGTCATCTATGACGGTTGAGGCGTCGCTGAGCGCGGATTTGGCAGTGCATGCACGGCTGAAAGGAACAGGAGCGCAATACCTAGAAGAGATCGACCACGGGGGCACTTTGCCAGAGCTGGAGAAGTTTCAGGTGAATATGATGGTCGCCCCACCGTCCCAAAGCCAAATGGCAGCCGAATTGGGCGAAATGGTCCGCGCGGCTTATTGCGAGGACATGGATCGCCCCTCCCGCGTGCGTCTGGCAGGATAGCGCCCTGCGACAGTGTTGCGGGGTGTCAAAGCGCACCACTGATGTAAGCTGATCGCATCGTCAAAGCTGCGGAGGTTGCGATGGTTCAGGTTCATCAAGGCGCGTTACCCGATGGGGCGCTGTTGGCGCGCTACAAAGATGTCGGGCATACGGATTGTTATTGGGTCGATGTGCCCAAAGATGTGTCGTTTGAGGCGTTTATCACCGCGTTTTACACAAGTTGGTTGTTCCGACTGGAACGAGCGATTTTGCGATTGGTGAAACGTCCGTCAACGGATGCCGAAGTGGCTGAATTGGCAATCGGTACGCGTACGCGTTTTGCGGCTTGGGATGTGGAAGATCGCGGGCTTGATCAGATACTAATGTGTGACATGGCAGGGCGGACGCGGTCTTGGTTTCTTGTTGCGTCACGCGATGGTGGGTCACGGTTGTATTTCGGATCGGCGGTGGTGCCCGATGTGAAAACGGGCAAGATGGGCTGGCTGTTTCACGCGCTGATGGGATTTCACAAGCTGTATTCCGTTCACCTGTTAAAGGCGGCAGTGCGCATTCTTTGATCCGCAGCGTTAAGCTTGGATTTCAGGCAAGGCGGGCATAGGCTGTGATTAAGCCACCCAAGGACGCCGAGATGCACAATTTTTCCCTACTAGACCTCAGCCCTATCCCAGAAGGCAAAACTGAAGCCGATGCGCTGGCCAATACGGTTGCATTGGCACAGGCCGCCGAACAGCTCGGCTATCATCGGTATTGGATGGCGGAGCATCACAACATGCCCGGAATCGCCAGTGCGGCCACGTCGGTTGTGATTGGGCATGTGGCGGGCGCAACCCGGCATATTCGCGTTGGGGCGGGTGGTATTATGTTGCCCAACCACGCACCTTTGGTGATTGCAGAGCAGTTTGGAACGCTTGCGACGCTTTATCCTGATCGCATTGACCTGGGGCTTGGGCGGGCGCCTGGCACAGACATGGGCACTGCGCGCGCATTGCGGCGTCACATGGAACAAGCGGATACGTTTCCGCAGGATGTGGTGGAACTGATGGGCTATTTTGGCGAGGCCGAGGGCGCACAGGTTCAGGCCATTCCGGGTCGTGGCACGCATGTGCCAGTCTGGATCCTTGGATCGAGCCTATATGGTGCGCAGCTTGCCGCACATTTGGGTTTGCCCTATGCGTTTGCATCCCATTTTGCCCCCGCCATGCTGGAAGAAGCGTCTGAAATTTATCGCCGCAGTTTCCAACCTTCGGCCTATCTTGCGCAACCCTATTTCATGATGGCGGCAGGTGTTTGTGCGGCAGATACGGATGAAGAAGCGGCGCGGTTGCGCTCTTCGCAGCAACTTGCGTTCGCACGGTTGCGCACGGGGAAACCCGGAAAGCTGCCGCTGCCTGTGGACGATGTGACACAACACATCCCCGCGCACATATTGGCAGGCGTGAACCAAGCCCTAGGCTGTTCCGCTTGCGGCTCGCCCAGCACCGTTGCCAGCCAATTGGCGCAATTGATTGAGACGTTTCAACCTGATGAGTTGATGGTGACAGGGATGATCCATGACCCCACGGCGCGGATCAAATCGTTTGAGATTGCTGCAAATGCGCTTGGTGAAATGCGCATCGCGGCCTGATTTAGCTGCCTTTCAGAAAGGCCTTAAAGTCTGGCAAACGCGATTGGCTGACGTTGAGGGAGCGACCGTCTTTCAACAGGACCTGTGACGTCGCGCCCTTACTGTTCAGCTTTTTCACGGCTAATTTTGCCACCCAGTGTGAGCGGTGAATCTGAAAGCCTTCGACTGGTGTCACCTCGCTAATTGCATCATTCAGGCGGATCAAACACAGCTCCGTTCCTATGTCTGTGGACACCTCGACATAGTGATCCTGCGCGGACAAAGACAAGACCTGTTGCGCATGTGGAAACTTCTCTAATCGGTCCAAAAGCGCTGGACGCTGTGGGGGTGTCGCATCCTCATCCAGCGACATGGACCGTGTCACCAACGTAGAGACCAGAAAGATCATTGCCGCAGTTGGAAAGCTGTAGGACAGCAATTCGAAGTGACCTGGGTGGCGGTTTATGGGTTGTAACAGCCAAAGGCTAAGCAGGGACACGAGGCCTGCAACGAGAAGACCGAACAACAGGCTAACCACGAGAAGAATTGCGATTTTGGTCTGTTTTGTCACCTCAAGCAGCGAGTGCAGCCACAGGGCCATCACGCTGGTGGTCAGAACAATCAGCCCCCAATAAATCAAGCGAAAGCCGGTCGGCAACGCTTCTAGCGTACCAAAAGGGCCGCTGAGAACACAAACCACGATCGCCCCTAGATTGATCATCCAAAAGATCGGACTGCGCACTGAACGGGCGGCCAATTTGGTTGTTTTTGAAAAAATGCTCATCTTTCCCTACTATTAACGCAACAAATTTCACGCTTCGTGAAATCCAAACGGCCAGATTTCACGCATAACACGCTTGGTTGACGCATTCCCCAAAGGGGGCGCTTGCCCTGTGCCAAACTCTCGTTCAGGTCAAGGTTCACCTCAACTTAACAGCGTGGAAACCATGAATAAAACCATATCTCTTACCCTGGCAGTGACCCTGGCTTTGGGTGGTGTGTCAACCGCCCAATCCGAAACAGTGCTGTTGTCGATCAACACTGCATCGGCGCAAGGCGATGTTCGCGCGGCCGTCTATGCAAACGCAGATGCTTTTGACCAAGGCGAGGTGGTTACAGGTGTCACGGTTCCTGCAAAGGCGGGCAGTACGAAAATGACCATTAGTGGTCTTGAAGCGGGAACCTATGGCATCGCGCTGTTTCATGACTTGAACGGGAATGGAGAGTTGGACAGAAACCTATTTGGCGCGCCAAGCGAGCCCTATGGATTTTCGAGCAATCCTATCATCAAATTCTCTGCCCCGAAATTCGATGCCTTCACGTTTGAATTTAACGGGAACCCTATGACCCTGAACATTACTTTGAACGGAGGCTAAGTCATGGATCGGCGCACGTTCATTAAAACGCTAACGGGGCTGATGACGGCCACTGCTTTGCCAACCAGTTTGCTGGCGAAATCTGTCATTGGGGCTCAAGCGGCATTTCTTAAAGCGTTAGAAGAAAAGCCGTGGTTGCTAGGCTATCTCGGCACGCAAGAAACCGCGCTTGAGGCCAATCTACGCATTGTGTCTGGACGTATTCCATCGGATTTGTCCGGACATTTTTTTCGCAACGGACCTGCAATGCACAACATTGGGCTGGACCGGTTTTCCCATTGGTTTGATGCGCCTGGCATGGTTCAGCGGTTCACGTTTGCCAATGATACCATCACGCACCACGGGCGTTTGATCGAAACTGCGCGTAACACTGCCGAGGCCAAGGCGGAGCGCATTATATTCACGGGCTATGGAACGCACGGTCATGACCTTGGGTCGGGTGGCTCCGCTGATGCGCAGAATGTAGCGAACATCAGTTTGGTGCAACATGCAGGAGAATTGCTTGCACTTTGGGAAGGCGGGTCGGCCCATGTGATTGATGCTGAAACGCTTGAAACACAGGGCCGCAAGGATTGGTCGCCTGAAACAACGGGTCTTCCGTTTGGGGCGCACCCGCGTGTGGATCAGGACGGGTCAATGTGGAATATTGGCTATTCCGCTGATCCGAGCGCGCTGATCCTCTATCACATCTCGGCAGAGGGCATGCTGCTCAAGACCCATATTCTGCCCCAAACAGCGACGCCGATGATCCATGATTTCATGATCACAGCGACCAAGATTGTGATCGTCAAACCGCCCTACGCTGCATCCAACACATCAAGCAAAACCTTTGCGAATATGTTTGAATGGACGCCAACACAGCCCACCGAAATTCTGGTTATAGATAAGGATGATCTAACCAATGTAACCACTGTGGAAATGGATCCGTTCTGGGTGTTCCACTTTGGCAATGCCTATGACATCAGCCCGACCGAGATCGGTTTTGACTTTGCGCTGCACGACGACCCCAGCTTTAATTCTGTGGATGCCTTTGCGGTAATGGATGGCAGTTGGGACGGTACAGCGTCGGCGCCATCTCGTTACGTTCAAGCCAAGATCGACCTAACGCGCAAGTCTGCGATATTAGAACAGGGCACTGGATTAGGACAGGTCGAGTTCATCCAGACCGACGCGCGTGAAAACTTGATGCGCCACCGATATGCGCTGATGCTGGGTGAAAGCGGTGATGTGCAGGTCTATGGCTTTAACCGCTTGTTGCTGGTGGATCGGGATACGGGGGCTGCGTCGCACTTTGATGTGGGGGCGACGGAAATCTTGGAGGAGCATTTGATTGTGCCAAAAGCGGATGAATCCGCTGGGTTTTGGGTCATGGGAACGGCGCTAGATTGGCAAAAGGGTGTGACGAACCTGTCGATTTATGACGGCGCTGCATTGTCCGATGGCCCTGTGATGAAGGCAGAGTTGGATATAGCGCTGCCGCTTGGATTGCACGGCACGTTCATCGCGCAATAAAGGTGGCGCTGGCTTATATCGTTTCGGCCTACGATTGAATCGCTTTTTCGCGGCTTTTCACATCGCTCGAACACGAAGGGCGAAATGAGCCGTACCATAGTAAAGTCGAAACGCTTTAGGTCAGCGTCATTACGACCTTGCCCGTCGCCTTTCGGGTGCGTAGTAGCTCTAGCCCGTCTTGGGTCTGCTCCAATGGCAGTACATTGCTGACATGGGGTTTGATTTTCCCCTCAGCGTACCAATCCAGCAGCGTGGCTAGGCTGTCGTTCAGAACCTTTGGGTTTGTCTTGGCATATCCGCCCCACCAATAGCCGATCACGCTAAGGTTTTTGACCAGCAAGTGGTTGGCAGGAATTTGTGGAACGCTGCCAGAGGCGAAGCCCAGCGGAAGTAAGCGACCATCGGGGTTGGTGGCGCGCATGGCTGCGGTGAATTGATCGCCCCCGACAGGATCATAAACCACGTCCGCTCCGCCAAGCGCTTTGATCGCGGTGCGCAGGTCAGCGGTTTCAGAGTCGATCAGATGATCCGCGCCCATGTCCTTGGCGATTTGCAGCTTTTTTGCGCCGCGTGCCACGGCAATGACTTCTGCACCCATCAACTTGCCCAGCTCGACACCCGTCAAGCCAACGCCGCCCGACGCGCCTAAAACCACCAGCCGCTCGCCGGGTTGCATCCGCGCCTTGTAGTCGAGCGCCAGATGCGCTGTGCCATAGGCCACAGGGAAGGCCGCCGCATCGATCATATCCATGTTGTCTGGGATCGGCAGGCAAATTTCAGCGGGCAGGGCGGCATACTCTGCCAGGCCGCCAACACCAGCATAGGAAACCACCCGTTGTCCAACCCGAAGCGTTGTCACATCTGCGCCCACAGATTCAATCGTGCCAGACAGTTCCATGCCGAGTGTGAAAGGAAGCGGCGGTTTTTCCTGATAGGAACCTTTGATCATCAACAAATCGCCAAAGTTAAGCGCACAAGCAGCGACGCGCACCAATACTTGGTCGGGTGCTATGGTTGGTCGTGCCACATCCGTCAATTCGATGGGCTGATCGTAATTTGTCACTTGTATCGACCGCATTTTGGCTTCCTTTGGATTGATTTCTGGGGGGTGGGGCACGATTTTCTGCGAATTAAAGTCGAATTTAATTCATTATTGAGACTTTGACTTTCCAAAATCGGCGAAAATCATTGCAAAATGCAAAAATTTCCGTGAAAAGCGTGAAAAAACCAGAACATGTTAAATGATCACCTTTAGATTGAAGAACTTTTAGACTACCTATCGTAATAAGATTTTTTAAAAAGCCGAGACACACCGCACAATTCCTTATGAACTTCGGCCAGTTCTATAGCATTCATCTTTAGTGATTCAAACAAACTACGGGTCCATTTGCACCCAAAAATGGCTTTTACAGCCACCACAAGGGAGACTACTCATGAAACATCCAGTGGATATTCATGTTGGGAAACGCGTTCGGCATCGTCGATGGATGCTTGGTGTCACACAGCAACAGTTGGGTGACAAAGTTGGCATCAAATTCCAACAGATTCAGAAATACGAGACGGGGATGAACCGAGTAAGCGCTTCACGGCTATGGGATATCGCCGAAGCCTTGGACGTACCTGTCAGCTTTTTCTTCGAAGGCTTTGTGAAAGACGTGGGCGATACTGACTCTGTCGTGGCAGACGTGTCTCCGTCCAGCGCGCAGGGTGATCTGTTGTCCGACAAAGAGGCGTTGGATTTGGTGCGCTCCTACTATGCCATTCCAGAAAACCAGCGGCGTAAGCTGTTTGATTTGGCGCGGGTCCTTAGCGCGACTGATTGATCCAGACCTGCAAATGTGACACATCGGGTGGGTACCCCCAGCCGATGGACGCATTCCTGTGACACAGACCAACGATCTTCCCCCATCCTTGCAATCCGAACTGCTATCCGTGGCCCATGCGCTCGCTGATGCAGCGCGTCCTATCGCCATGCAGTATTTCCGCAAAGGCGGGCAGGGCGTTGAAAACAAGCTAGAAGGCGATTTTGACCCTGTCACAGTGGCAGACCGCGAGATTGAACAGGCGATGCGTGCGATTTTGGCAGAGCGTCGCCCAGACGACGGTATTTTCGGCGAAGAGTTCGGCCAAACCAAAGGCACGACTGGGCTGACTTGGGTGTTAGACCCGATCGATGGGACGCGGGCGTTCATCTCTGGCTTGCCTACTTGGGGCGTATTGATTGCTGTTGGAGGTCAGGATGGGCCACAAATTGGCATGATAGATCAACCGTTTATAGCAGAGCGGTTTATCGGAACGCCACGCGGTGCACGCTGGCAACGGGGTCATGAGGATATCGCGCTGAAGGTGCGCGCCTGTGCCGATTTGGCCGATGCCACGCTGTTTACCACATTTCCCGAAGTGGGCACGCCCGCTGAACGCTTGGCGTTTGAACGGGTGCGCGACCGCGTGAAACTGACCCGCTACGGTGTGGATTGCTATGCCTATGGGCTTATCGGGGCGGGACAGGCGGATTTGGTGATTGAGGCCGGTTTGAACGCCTATGACGTGCAAGGTCCAATCGCGGTGATCCAAGCGGCTGGTGGCATTGTTACGGATTGGCAGGGCGGCCCTGCACATAACGGTGGAACCGCACTGGCGGCTGGGGATGCGCGAACGCATGCGGCCGCATTGGAACTGCTGAACGCTTAGGGCTGAATACCGCTCCAGATGTTCATCGTCTCAAGGGATATCGCACCTGTTGCGATGATGAAAACCAGAATGCCCCAAATCACCAGCGAAATACCCGTGACGATCAACGCCCGTTTGCCCAATTGCGGGTTCGCAGGAGCAGAGGGCGATGTGCCTGGAACCACGTCATTCTTGTCCCCTTGGCTCGGTTGATAGAGCGGCAGGACCACAAACAAGGTCATAAACCAGACCACGGCCAAAAGTACGAGTGCTGCGCCGATGGTCATTTACACTTGCTCCAACTCGACCAGCGTGCCGGTAAAATCTTTGGGGTGCAGGAACAAAACAGGTTTTCCATGCGCGCCAATCTTTGGTTCGCCTGTGCCCAAAACACGTGCGCCAGTGGCTTGCAATTTGTCACGTGCTGCGATGATATCGTCTACCTCGTAGCAGATGTGGTGGATGCCCCCTGATGGGTTTTTGTCCAAGAACCCTTGGATCGGAGAATTCTCACCCAGCGGGTAAAGCAGTTCGATCTTGGTGTTTGGCAGTTCGATGAACACAACCGTCACCCCGTGATCTGGTTCGTCTTGAGGCGGGTTTACCTTCGCGCCAAGCGTGTCGCGGTATTGTGCGCTGGCGGCGTCCAAATCAGGGACAGCAATAGCGACGTGGTTCAAGCGTCCAATCATGAGGTGGCTCCTTAGTAAGCGTTTGCGCAGATATGGCCTTTGGGGGCCATTTTGGCAACGCGACAAAGAGTGTCAGCTTTGGATCATACAAAATTCTTGAAAATTGTTGCGAACGTTAGGGTCCTGTTAGGAATGTTCGCGTTGCATGGAGGCCTCGTCACCGTCCAAGGAATCACACCATGACCCACGACCTCGACCCGTTCTCTGCCCCAATATCCAAGCGCCGCCCGTTGTTGGGCATAACCATTCTGCTGATCGAAGACAGTCGATTTTGTTCAGAAGCGGTGCGTCTTATGACCCTGCGCAGCGGGGCGCGATTGCGACGGGCCGATTGTGTGCGGTCCGCCCATAAACATCTGGCCATGTACCGCCCCGACCTGGTGATCATTGATCTTGGTTTACCTGACGGGTCTGGGCTGGATCTGATCGAACAGGTGCGTGCGCAGGATCTGGCAGTTCTAGCAATCAGTGGCACGGTTAACGATGAAACACGTGCGGCTGCTTTGGCCGCTGGGGCGGGTGGATTTATGCCAAAACCCATTGGAAACATGAAGCTATTTCAAGACTCGATTGTTGCCACTATGGCAGGCAATAGCGCGATGCCAGGTTTTGCACCAAGCGTTGTGGATACGCCCCCGAGCCTTGATCAGCAGGCATTGGTAGATGATCTGGACCACATTCGTGATGTTTTGACAGACGCATTGCCCCAAGGTGATATGACCCGTGTGAAATACTGTGCGCAGTTTGTCGCGAGCATTGCCCAAACCGCTCAGGACCAAGACCTCATGCGGGGTGCCTCTGCCTTTTTCCAAACCATGGAGCAGGGCACGGGGCAAATGCGCGGTGGCAAATCCATATTAGAGTTGGTGCAAAAGCGGCTTGATGAATTGCCACAGACGGTCACGGGGTCAAAAAATGTCGCTTAAACTCTGAAAACAGTGACATGCGTGTCGGAGCGAGCCGTCACATGTCGGAATAAGGATGGCTTTGACTGGGCGAATCGGCGCTAATGCGCGTCATGAAAAACATCCAAAATCCCCTGCGCGGCATCGGCATGCCTGCGCAAAAGGGTTTGGCAGACGGCGAAATTACCGCTGATGCCAGCCTTGTCACCCAATTGTTGAAACACTGCCCTGCGCACGCGCAAACGCCATTGGTCGCATGTCCAGAACTGGCGGCGGACCTCGGTATCGCGTCCTTGCATATCAAAGACGAGCGTCAGCGCATGGGTCTTGGCAGCTTCAAAGCGCTGGGTGCAGCGTTTTCCATTGCAAAAGCAGCCCACAAGAAAATTGGCGATGCAATTGCAGATCCAGCCGTTGCGAAAACCGCGTTGAACGGAACGGTTTTTGTAACGTCGAGTGCCGGGAACCACGGTTTGTCTGTGGCTGCTGGGGCGAATATTTTTGGGGCCAAAGCCGTGATTTATCTGTCCGTTCACGTGCCTGCTAATTTTGCGGATCGACTTCGGGCCATGGGCGCACAGGTGGAAATCGCGGGCGATGACTACGAGGCGAGCATGGCAGCAGCAATGGATGCTGCGAAAGCCAACGGCTGGACGTTGCTGTCTGACAGCACGTGGGTCGAGGACACTACAGGGCGCGATATCATGGAAGGATATCTGGCGCTGTGTGAAGAAATGATCACGCAATACGGCGATGCGCCGACACATATGTTTTTGCAGGCAGGTGTGGGCGGTTTGGCCTCTGCCGCGGCGATTGCCGCGCGCAAAGCATGGGGGGATGCGCCACATATTACCGTGGT
>CALLAV010000081.1 GCA_938001995.1 uncultured Amylibacter sp.
GGGATCAAACTGATCGAACGGCTGGGCGGGCAAGTCATCCACGCCGCCTTTATAATCGACCTGCCAGACCTTGGCGGCGCGCAAGTGATCCGTGATTTGGGCGTCCCTGTCACCAGCCTCTGCGCCTTTGAAGGCGACTGAATTTGAGTATTTTTGCAGAGAAGAAATCAGGGGCGTTTTAGGATTACATCTGGGTTCATAATACCCTTTGGATCAAGCGCATCTTTGATCGCACGCATCGCCGCCAGCTTAGCAGGATCGCCGTAGCGTTGCAGGTCATCCGCCTTTAACCGTCCAATGCCATGTTCCGCCGAAATCGACCCGTCATAGGCGTGGACCAAATCGTGGATCACATCCATCACATCGCGCTTTAGGTGCGCCCAATCTGCCTTGGCCTCGCCTTTTGGGGGATAAACGTTGTAGTGCAAGTTCCCATCACCCAAATGCCCAAAACAGTTTAGCCGTACGTCGCCAAATCGTTTGATCGCCGCGTGCCCTTCATCAATGAAGTCAGACATCCGATCCTGCGGGATTGAAATGTCATGGCTCGAAATCGCACCAATCCGTTTGTTCGCCGCAGGGATACTCTCGCGCACGGTCCAGAATTCATCACGCTGCGCGGCGGATTGCGCCAATATCACATCGCTGATCAGACCATCCTCAAGCGCCGTTTCCAGAACCGCAGCCATGCGCGTTTCCATATCTGCACCCACGCCTGACCCAACCTCAGCCAGCACCATCCAATCGGGCGCACCCTCAAACGGCGTGCGCACCTCTGGCATGGTTTCATGTAGGAAATCGAACCCAACGCCGTTCATCAACTCAAATGCGCTAACCAAACCATCAAGTGCCGCTTGCATCCGCGCCAGCAGTTCCGCCGCAGCGCTCGGTCCCTGCACGATCGCAAAACAGGTGGTCAGTTCCGCAGGCTTTTGCACCAGCTTCAGTACCGCCGCCGTGATAATCCCAAGCGTCCCTTCGGACCCCACCAGCAGATTGCGCAGATCATACCCAGTGTTGTCCTTGCGCAGCCGTTTCAGCCCATGATGGATCGACCCATCGGGCATCACGGCCTCGATCCCCAAGCACAAATCCCGCGCATTGCCATAGCGCAGCACCTGCACCCCGCCCGCATTGGTCGCCAGATTCCCACCGATCAAACACGACCCTTCAGAGGCCAGCGACAGCGGAAACATCCGCCCCGCACCATCCGCCGCATCTTGAACAGCGGCCAAGGTCATGCCCGCTTCAACAGTAATTGTGTTGCCCACTGGGTCAACGGCGCGAACCGCGTTCATCCGCTCCAGCGACAGAACCAACGGCGCACCGCCTGCAACCTGCCCCCCAACCAATCCTGTCCCCCCACCATAGGGCACAACCGCAACGCCATGCTGCGCACAAAGTTTAATAATATCAGAAACTTCACCCACGTTTCGCGGCCGCGCTAAAACACCGCCAGCGCCTTGCACCATGCCACGCGGCTCTTCCAGATAGCGCGGCTCAATCGGGCCAGCCACATCAGGGACAGCCTCATTTAGGGCGGTCAAAAAAGCATCATCGGCAGGGTTTAACATGGCTGGCACTCCTTACCGCCGAACCTATCCCTGCGGTCCGTCCACCACAAGCACTGCTACTCCCACTCCGCCACAAATTGGGGTGGCATCACGATTACCGTGGGACGTGCGGGCAATCGATCTTGAGACATTACCAGCCTACTCTCTTCCATACGCACCACATCAAATTCGTCGCGCATGCCAGACAAAAACGCCCCAAGCGTGGTTTCCCCAAACCAGTGCATTGGAAGTACAACAGACGCGCGGAACCGTTTCAGCGTTTTCACCATCGTTGGATGATCGAGCGTCATGCCCCCATCCACCGCGGCCATCACCACATCGAGGCGACCAATCCGTGCAAATTGTTCGTCTGACGGTTCATGATGCAAATGCCCCAAATGCCCGATGCACAGCCCCGCAACTTCAAAAATAAAGATCGAATTGCCGTCAGGTTCCTGCCTCGTGTAGGCGCTTCGAATATCCGTGGTCACATTGCGGATCAGCATTTCACCCAGTTCCAATTCGTGCCGCGCAACGCCGCCTTTTGGATCCCAGCCCCGCAAAACGTGTTTGATCTGATCGCTTGGAAAATCGGTGTAATGGCTGGAATGCCCTTTGTTCATTGTCACAATGTCGGGAACTTTGCTGACTTGCCCGATAAAGCCGTTGTAATCCGTCACTGCCCGCAATCCACCAACCGTATCAATGACATACATCGAATGATCGGCATAGGTGATCGACACTTCGTCGTTTTTCAAACTGGCGAAATGGATGGTTGGTCCCGCATCGGCGAAAGCCAGACAATGGCTCGGCGTGCGGCTTTGCGCCAATGCAGGATTGGCAGACACGGCCAACAGAAACACAAGAAACTTCAGCATAAAACACCTCATCGAATCTAACGTATAAGGTCAGTTTACACGGCTTTCTGGTTTCGCCTGATCACAATTCGATGGCCCTAGCCCGCGTCGGTTTTTCCGCGCCGATCACTGCGAATATTGGCGTACAAAACATGGGTCCGCCAGCGCCCTGCAATCTGTAAATAGCTTTGCGCGACCCCTTCGTATTTGAACCCAGTATTTTCCAACAAGCCGCGCGATGCCGCATTTTCGGGCAAGGTCGCGGCTTCTACGCGGCTTAGATCCATGTGATGAAACGCATAGTGCACCACCGATTTGATCGCATCCGACATATACCCCATGCGCGCAAAATCCGCACCAATCCAATATCCCAGCGTGCCCGACATCGCAGGCCCGCGGCGAATATTATCAAGTGTGATTGCCCCGAGCAGCGCCTGATCTTCGCGCCGCACTATGAACAAGGGCACGCCCTTGCCCGCCTCATAGGTTTTGCGCGCCCAAAACACCCGATTGCTGAACGCACGTTTGGAAAAATGATCAGGGGCCCAAACAGGCTCCCACGGTTTGAGGAATTCTGCACCGTCTTGGCGCAGCCGCACCCACGCATGGTGATCCGCCATGATCGGCATGCGCAAAGTCACGTGCTCTGCTTCGATCATCACTTTGGGGCGTCTTTTAAACATGTGCTAAACTATCCGCGTGGGCCAAAGATCGTCAAGAACGGCGCAGGAAAACCTGCACATCTGCAACATTTGTACCCGTGCCGCCAATCACCAGCAAATCTCCTGCCGCTTGCAGCCCATGAAAGCTGTCGTTGTTGCCCAAAATCTGATCAACCGAGCGCCCAGCTGCCATGATCCGCGCCACAGTGCCTGAATCAACTAGGCCGCCTGCTGCTTCCGTTGGCCCATCGCGCCCGTCCGTGCCACCGCTCAGGAACACCCAATCACCTTTGATGTCTTGTGCGCCTTGTGCGACCCGTAGTGCCAGCTCCTGATTGCGCCCACCGATACCATTGCCTTGCAACTTTACCGTTGTTTCCCCCCCAAAGATCAAAGTGCAGTCTCCATCAGTCGACGTCATCGCCGTCAAAACCTTTTGCGCCGCTTCGGCTACATCACCTTCCAGCGCATCGTCAACGATCACAGCCCCATCACAGGCGGCAACCATCGCATCAAGGCTCACCCGATTTGACCCAACAATCTGGTTTTTCGACTCACGAACCGAAGGCACATCCACATCCGTTTGCAAATGCGCTTTGACCGAATCTGGCATCGTATCCCACGCCCCTGCACCCTTTAAAACCGCCCGTGCATCTGCGTGGCTGCCCACACGGCTGACCGTTGGTCCACTTGCAACGACCCGCAGATCATCGCCGATGACATCAGACAGGATCAAGGCCCGAACGCTAGCCTTCGTCGCCGCCAACAAACCGCCACCTTTTAGGCGACTGAGACACTGGCGCACCAAGTTCATCTGATTGATATCGAGGCCTGATCCCAACAGCACAGCATTCGCCGCCTGCTTGTCAGCCGCAGAAATCCCATCCACAGGTGCAATCGCCAGCGCCGAACCGCCCCCAGAAATAAGCGCCAAAACTTGATCGCCTTTTTCCAGTCCTGCAACGGCCTCCAACAGCGCAGCCCCCGCCGCCACGCTCCCGTCACTTGGCACAGGATGTTCCCCGATCATCACAGACGCGCCTGTCACCTCGCGCGCGTTCTCGGCATTTGTCACCACCAGTGCAGCTTTGGCATCCACATGGCACAACGCCTCTTCCATCATCGCCCCTGCGGCCTTGCCGAGTGCAATGATAACAGGCCGCCCACCCACAGGATCAGCCATCAACGCGCGACGCACCGCGCCCGCAGGATCGGCCGCCGCTACGCCCGCTTGAAAAATCCGCGTGGC
>CALLAV010000082.1 GCA_938001995.1 uncultured Amylibacter sp.
CGGCGCAAAATAAGATAACCTGTTGAAATGTTGATCTTAGAAACGGTCATCACTTCCGTCGTCATGGCCCGCAGCCAATAGACTTGATCCCCTTCGGAAAAACGATCGATGCCTGTATCAAACACGCGGTAGGGGTTCACATATTCATGAGCCCGCCGTTTGTTCGCCGCTTTGCGCTGCGCTTCTCGTTTGACATATCGTTTATAGGCCGCCGCCCCTTCGGTCAGGCCTAAACGTTCATAAAATATAGGTTTTCCTTGCACATTCAGCAGTGCCTGTTGAAATTCTTCCATCGTCGTCACCTGAACGCGTTTGCGTGGCGACAGGATCAACAAGCCCTTTTTGTCGTAGTGAAACGGCAGGTACTCATGGCGTCCTTCACCCGAACGCACGGCCACATAAACAGACTTCGGCAATCCTTGCATTTGATAAAGCGCCGTTGAAAACGTTTTGTTTTTGCCAATGGCCCCAGAAAATTTTGTCAGTGTAACGGTCATTTGCCCCTGCGCACGGCGCAAAAACACATAGTCCCCAGCCTTTGATCGGAATGTCGCGGATTGCGCCACCTTCAACGTGTGGATTGGTATTTTTTGCGCGTCCGAATGCAAAGAAGTCTTTGATTCGATCACGCAACCCGAAAGCACGCCGACAAACGCGACACTAAGGATCAAACGCAAAACCCGAGAGAGCAAACCAATTTTCATCCCGTGACTTTAGCGCCATTTCCTCAACGAACTGCTAACGTCAAAGCGTCGTTGCGCCGTCCCCGCGCTTACACTACTCCTTACCTATGATCCGCACGATAATATATTGCGCTTTGCTTGCGCTTGCTCTGCCAGTCAGGGCAGATGGCATACACTGTACAGGATCACACCCCAATTGGCTGGCGGAACTCGACGGTGATACGGCCACATTTCAGCTGCGCGATCGCAAGGGCGATTACACAGTCGAACTCACAACACCTGCGAAAAATGATCCAGATACAACGGCTTACACACTGATCGGTGCCGTCGACACCGCTATCCTGATCGTCCACCCTGGGCGCTGCAACACCGCAGATCACGTGGCCCATGTCCTCACCCAAGAACGCTCTGAAGCAATCCTTCTTACAGGGTGCTGTCGTCTGCCTCCCGAATGACCATGCCAGAGGTCCAATCCCAACCCGTTAAAGCCGCGTTTTTCATGCTCGGCGCGATGGTCAGCTTTACGCTCATGGCCATCGCAGGACGTGAACTGGCCGGCACGCTCGACACATTCGAGATCATGATGTACCGCTCCTTCATCGGCCTTGTGATTGTGCTCGGTGTGGCCTTCGCCACTGGCACACGCAGCGACATTCGCGCGAACCGTCTCGGCCTCCATACTCTGCGCAACGCAGTGCACTTCACTGGCCAAAACCTGTGGTTCTACGCGCTGATCTATATCCCGCTGTCCCAACTGTTCGCGTTTGAGTTCACCAATCCCCTTTGGATTGCCATCCTAGCCCCCTTCCTGCTTGGCGAGGTAATGACCCGCACCCGCATATTCGCCTTTGTCCTTGGCTTCATCGGGATCCTTATCGTCGCCCGCCCTGAAAGCGCGCCGATCACATTCGCCACCTTCGCCGCCGCCACCTGCGCGCTGATGTTCGCGCTCACCACCATTTGCACGAAACACTTGGGCAAAACTGAAACGACCATCTCCATCATGTTCTGGCTCACCGTGATCCAAGGCATATTCGGCGTGATTTGCGCAGGCTACGACGGCGATATCGCTGTTCCACCTGTTCACCTTCTGCACTGGGTCGCCATTGTTGGCTTCGGCGGTCTGCTGGCCCACTATTGCATCGCCACCGCGCTTAAAATTGCCCCTGCGAGTGTGGTTGCTCCGCTTGAATTTCTGCGCCTGCCCCTTATCGCGGTCGTGGGCTTCTTTCTTTACGACGAACCGCTCCTCGCCTCCGTCTTCATTGGCGCAATAATCGTGTTTGGTGCAAACTTCCTCAACATCCGCGAGGAAACACAGGCCAACAAACGCCGCGCGGCGCAATCTTAACACGCTCGTGCCGTTTCTTCTCTGCACAAATACTCAAACGCCCCGAAACCTAGACGCCCCTCTTCAATCACGCTAACTAACGCCTAATAACCCGTGAAGGCCGCGACCCATGCTTTATAATTCTGCATCCGAATGGACCAATGCCGCGCAAAAGCGCGTGATGCTCTTTGGCATGTCTGGCTTAGGCAAAACCTATGTGTCCAACATTCTGCGCGCCTCTGGGTGGTTCCACTATTCTGTCGATTACCGCATTGGCACACGCTACATGGGCGAACACATTGTCGATAACTTTAAGCTTGAGGCGATGAAGAACCCGTTTCTGGCGCAGCTGCTGCGCAATGACAGCATCTATATCGGCTCCAACATCACATTTGAGAACCTCGCGCCGCTGTCCACATACCTCGGCAAACCCGGGGACTCGACAAAAGGCGGCATCCCGTTTCCCGAATATACCCGCCGGCAAGGCTTACATCAGCACGCCGAAACCAATGCCATGCTCGACACCGTGCATTTCATCGACCGTGCCAAAACGCTGTATGGCTATGACAATTTCATCTGCGACACCTCAGGTTCCATGGTCGAAGTAATCGAGGCCGACAGCCCCGCGGACCCTGTTATGACCGAACTGGCCGAACACGTTCTGCCCGTCTGGATCGAAGGCTCCGAGGCCCACGTCGAAGAACTGGTCAAACGCTTCGCCAAATCGCCCAAACCGATGTACTATCAGCCCGACTTTCTGGAACAGCTCTGGTCTGAATACCTGTCAAACAACGCTTTGACGGAACCAGACGTAGATCCTAATGATTTCATTTTCTGGGGCTACCGAATGCTCT
>CALLAV010000083.1 GCA_938001995.1 uncultured Amylibacter sp.
AGGCGAAGAGGCTACACGTCTGGAAACAGCCATCGAAACCGTCCTTGCCAAAGGCATCCGCACGGGTGATCTGATGCAAGCGGACGGCGGCAAGCCCGTCTCTACATCCGAAATGACAGACGCCATCATCGCTGAGCTGCAATCCAGCTTTTGAGCGATCCTTTCACTATCGTTCATGGCCTGCCAACGGGCCATGAACACGCCGCTGCCAAACTCTATTGGGAGGCGTTTGGCCAAAAGCTCGGCAAACTGCTTGGTCCCGCTGACCGTGGAACGCATTTCTTTGCGGCGACCGTCAATTCCCCATCCATCTTTGCAGCCATTGGCACAGACGACACCCTTCTCGGTGTCTCAGCCGTGCAATTGAACGGTAAAGGTTTCACCGATGCGGGCCTCTCAGACCTGTTCAAACACTATGGCATTGGTGCGCTTTGGCGCATGGTCCCGCTGGCGATGTTGGAACGAACACCGCCCACAGATACACTTCAGATGGACGGCATTTGCGTGAGCGCAGCGGCCCGTGGCATGGGGGTAGGGACGGCCTTGCTCGACGCGGTTTTCCAATGCGCGCGCGACAACGATCTAAGCAAAGTCACCCTCGACGTGATCAACACTAACCCCCGCGCTAAGGCGCTGTATGAACGCAAAGGGTTTGTTGCGGTGTCAGAGGAAACCACCTCGATCCTAAAACCCTTACTCGGTTTTGACAGTGCAACACGCATGGTCAAAAAAGTTTAACGCTTTTCGCCGTTTTCTGGTTTCAAATCATAGGGTTCCGCGATGGTCCACACATGATCTGGCACCATATTCTTCATCTTCGCAGGATGCTCACGCCGCAGGTGAAGCACCGTTTCAATCGCCTTCATTTCTAACCGCGCCTTAGCGAACTCCATACCCTTGGGGCCGATCTTTGGCATCAACCAACCCATGATCCCCCGCATAAAATCTGGCATTTTGCGCAGGGGTAATCCCCCCGCCGCCCGCCGCGTGTTTTCCAAAAATCCCTTCACCGCAGACGCACGTTTCCCACCCGTCCCGGGCGTTTCCAACCGCACCAAATCACCGAGCGCATTCAACATCGCCGCACCCCGTTCATTGCGCACGATCACCCATTGATCGCCCTGTCCGCCCATATACCCCACGGTAATATCCGACAGCGCATTGGTGTAATCCACACAGGTTTTGCAGGTCATCGGGAAAAAATCATTCGGTAGGTCCGACAGCGGTAGTTTCAAAAACGGAATGTCCCGCTGACTGCCATCAGCAAACCGCAGCTCCACGTGATAATCGGCACGAAACTCCAGATAGGTCACGTCTTCAGGTCGATCCGTAAGCCGTTCTAAAAAATGATGAAAGTTCTCAGTCGTCGTATTGTCCGAACACGGCGTTCCAATCACATACAGCGCCTTTAGCCCCAGCTGTTCCTCCAACCGCCGCAGCGCGTAGATCTGGCACGGTATCCCCACCACCGCCAGCTTTGTGTGCCCCATCCTGGCCGCCGCTTCCAACAACGCCAGCACCGGCGCATAGCCCATCCGCATGCCACGCACATCAGCCATCCGCGCAGGGTCCGTCACGATCACAGGCTGTGGTTTCCAGCTATCTTCGGGGTCTGGCCCGACCGTCAAAACGGCTGTCACCTCACCGCGCTCCAACAGGCTCCGCGCCAATTCCGTGGTTAAACCCGTCCACTGCGCGCCTGGTTTGGGTTCCTTCAATGCAGCGCGATAGATCTGCACATGCGGACCGAACATCACTTCGTCTTCAACGCTCATATCCCGCGCGCGGCCATGCACACGGACCTCTTCAAACGGGTAATCTGGCTGGATAAACTGACATGCCCGCCCGCAATCAGACGCATTTTCCATTCGAGACACACCGCAATCCGTACACAATCCACGGGGTGCAGCAGGCGCAAGATCAGGGGCGATCAGCCCTGAGGGGGCGGCGGTGT
Source organism: uncultured Amylibacter sp. (assembly GCA_938001995.1). Lineage (GTDB taxonomy): Bacteria > Pseudomonadota > Alphaproteobacteria > Rhodobacterales > Rhodobacteraceae > Amylibacter. The sequence goes on from CALLAV010000083.1 coordinate 1,955, forward strand.
CAGGCAAAGCATGGCTCCGATTGTCAGCTTGCCTTGACACTAACACCAGAAATCCAGCCTTGCACCACGGGAATTGCACCTATGCAGCGCAAACTTTCCCCTTCCCAATCTACCAGATTCCCCGCACAAGGATTGCACACACCAACAGCAAAGCACTCCTCATGGCCCTGCGCGGCATTCTCCTCGCCCTTTTGGCATTCGCAGTTTTCGCGACCCACGACGTGTTCATCAAATATTTGGGCGCGTCCTATTCTGCGTTCCAGCTGATCTTTTTCTCGTCGTTGATGTCATTTCCACTGGCCACGCTCATGCTGATGCGCGATTCTACGGCGGGCACGCTGCGCCCTGTAAATCCGGGCTGGATTGCCATGCGCACTATCGCCAGCTCCATCGGTGCGGTTTGCGCGTTCTATGCCTTCTCGGTCCTGCCGCTCGCACAAGTCTACGCGCTTATCTTTGCTATGCCGCTTTTGATTACCGTCCTATCGATCCCGATCCTGAAAGAGCGTGTCAGCCTCCACCGATGGGCCGCCGTTCTATTCGGCCTTGCCGGCGTATTGGTCGTCCTGCGCCCCGGCTCTGCCGAACTAACGCTCGGCCACGCTGCAGCTTTGTCTGCCGCCTGTTTCGCAGCCCTCGGTTCTGTGATCCTGCGCCGCGTGGGGCGCGAAGAACGGCCCGTTGTCGTTATGCTTTATCCGCTTTTGATGAACTTCGCCGTTTCAGGCATCGCGCTATCGTGGGTCTATAAACCCATGCCGATTGAGCACCTAGGCATGGTCGGCATCATCGCGCTTTTCGCGTTTATCGCTGGCCTTCTGGTTATCGCAGCCTACCGCGCTGCAGAAGCCGCAATCGTCGCCCCGATGCAGTATTCCCAAATCATCTGGGCCACACTGTTTGGCTTTACCTTGTTCGATGAAACCATTGATACGCCAACGCTAATAGGCTCCAGTATCATCATCGCGAGCGGTATCTACATCGTCTTCCGTGAAAGCCGTGGGAAATCAAAAAACACCCCCGTTTTGCGGACCCGCCAAAGGTCCCACGCTCCTGGTGCAATGCGGGTGTCTTCGTTCCTTAAGCGGAAAAAGAAATCTTCGCACCCGCAGGAATAGTTGGCGGCGCGGCGTTCGTTTCTTCTATTCCAAACCCAGCGGCGGCCTTATACTTCGCCGCATGAGCCGCCAATTCCGCCTTTGGAATAACGTCTTCAATATCATCAAAAACACCGCCACACCGCGCCTCTACCGTGCCAAGAATGCTATCTGGCCCCGCAGTGCGGTTCATAAGAACCACTTTGGATGCGGTCGGTAGCATCTTGGATTCATAGGCTTGCAGCCCGTCCGCAGTCACCCCATGCGCCAAGAATGCCGCCCCCAATTCCCGCGCATCAATGATCGCTGACCCCGCTCCGTTCGATCCAACTGGATAGGCCGCATGGGCCGCGTCCCCCATCAGCGTCACATTGCCAACCGTCCACGTATCAATCGGATCACGGTCAACCATCGGGTATTCATAAACCTTTTTCGCCCCTGTAATCAGCGCAGGGATATCGATCCAATCCACCTCCATCGTGCTTAACTGCGGCAGAAAATCCGCAAGATTGGCCGTGCGGTTCCAGTTACCGCGCTCCCCTGCTTCACCTGGAACAAACTTCAATTCTGCGATCCAATTGATTGTGGCCAAACCGGTTTCAGGGTCCGTTGCGCTGATCGGATAAGACACGAACCGCTTTACCTCGTTCCCAATCATCACCATAGACGAACCGCTTTTGAACGGCTTCGCCTGCGTTGTCCCACGCCACAAAACATGCCCAGCCCAATTCGGCTCTCCCTGATCAGGCTGCATCTGTTTGCGAATGGCCGAATGGATGCCATCGGCCCCTACCACCAATGATCCTTGCGCTATTTTGCGCTCCCCATCACGGTCCACCAAGTGCAGCGCTGCACCGTCAGCGGTGTTCTCGAACCCTTCAACTGACCATCCCGTCTCGACACTCTCCACGCCCGCACGTGCCAAAAGCGTGCGATACAACATCATATGCAGCTCGCCCCGATCTACCGAATACTGTGGCCAGTTATACCCTGCCCAAGTGCCACGCGGCTCCACCCACACAAGCTGCCCCGTCTTAGAATACATACCGTAATCGCGGGTCTTCACACCGATTTTCGGCAGCTCCGCTTCAAGTCCCAGATCAAACAACTCTCTTACCGCAGTGGGCTGCAAATTGATCCCTACCCCGAGCGGCCTAATCTCGCGCACGGCCTCAAAAATCTTGAACGGAACACCGATTTGATGGCAGGTCAGGCCCAG
>CALLAV010000084.1 GCA_938001995.1 uncultured Amylibacter sp.
CCCGCATTTAATTCGCCCGCTTCCAGTGCTTGTTGGAACTGACCCTCATCACGGTACCACAGTTTCACCTGCGGCTTCATTTCTGCGATTTTTGCAATGACTTTTTCCAACCCTTCGCGGGTTTGCATAATTTCATAGCCACCAAAGAACGTCTTTGCAGTGACTTCTAACAAACCAGAGTTCGGAGTCGTCACAATACCCAACTTGCTGTCCCATTTGTCTTCCCACAATTCGGCCCAGCTTGCTGGCGCGTCTTTGGAAAAGTCAGTGTTGGACACAAGCGTTGTGTAAAACGCCAATGCGCCCACAGCATAGGCTTTACCCGCATCGTTGGTTTTTACATAGCCGTCTTTCAACGCCGTCGTGTTGCCCATGTTGGCTGGGTCCAATTCTGCCCAAAGACCGACTTGGTTGCCACGAAACAGCACTTCATCCACAACCAAAGACAGATCCGCAGGGGCCTGCTTCGCACGGGCCGCAGCCATCAACTGAGTCATCCATGTGGAATCTTCTGGCTGGGCGATGGATTTCACGGTGATACCTGTTTCTTGTGTGAATCCTGGGTAAATCTCAGCCGCAAGGGTTTCTTCAAAAAAGCCACCCCAAACGCTGACAGTGATTTCCTCGGCGAGGACTGACACACCTGTGGCAAGCACGACCCCAGTGGCCAAAAAGAGAGACTTGAGTGAACGCATAGCTATTTTCCTATCGCAGAAATTTCGTTTGATACCTTCTTTTATTGGTATGGGCAGGTGCGCAAAATAACCATACATATGAGGTTATGCCTGCATAAGTGTATCGACATAATAGCCGTTTGCTGGTTTCTTACACCCAAAGCTGAAGGAGCCAATATGCGATTGTCTGACATAGATCTAAGGCTTTTGCGCGTGTTCAAAGCAGTCGCTGAGGCGGGTGGATTTGTAAAAGCACAAGATGAATTGAGCATCAGCCAACCCGCCATCAGCACGCAGATTGCCAAACTGGAAGACCGTTTAAATCTGCGACTTTGTGAACGTGGACCAAAAGGGTTTTCGCTTACCCCTGCGGGCGAAAAGGTGTTTGAGGAAACCAAACAGCTTTTGGAACACGTCGATGCGACTGCGACGCGGTTGTTGCGCATTGGAAACGAGCCCAAACAACGCATCCGGTTTGGTGTCGTTGATTGCCTGCTGACAGAGCCAAACAACCCCCTGATCCCTGAAATTCGTAAACTGCGCGATGTGGATCCGACGCTGAAAGTTAAAGTCGGCGTCTATGATTTTATCGATTGTTTGGCAGAATTGCGCAGCGCACGTTTGGACATTGCGATCATCGGCGTGGATGCGGATGAGACAATCCCAAAGGACCTAGAGTCGCTGTACTTGTTCGAAGAAACCAGCGGGCTGTTTTGTGCGCCCGATCACCCATGTTGCGGTGTGACGGATCTGGGTGAATTAAAGTCCATTCTGGCGGGCTCAAACATTTCAGCGCATAGTTTTGCGGCCAATCCGATTGATGAGGATCTAAAGTTGGATTTGATGGATCGCAACGACGACATTGCACAAGACAATATTGAATCCACGACATATCTGACCCTTGCAGGAACCCATGTAGGACTGATCCCGCTGAACTATGCCGCCTACTGGGTGGACCAGGGTCAAATGGTACCCGTCGCGCCGGAAATTCACCAAGCAGTGTCGAAGTTTCATGCTGTGCGCGTGAAGACCGAAGCCTCGTCCCAAGCCGCAGACCGTGTCTGGGACGCGCTGCGAATACGGAGCATAGAAGCGCGACATTCTTAGGCTGTTTGCATGTCTTGCTGGTTAAAAAATAGGCAATTGGGCACGTTCGCCTAATAACCACCCAAAAACTGACCCCTCTGACTTTGCCCGCCCCCTAGAATCTGGAAGTACTGGCGCGGATGAAACCCCTCAGAGGTGCGGACGTGGCCAAAGATTTGCAAACCATCAACAGAGTGTGCGTCGCCGTAAGCGAGACAACCCAATAGTATGTTGGACGCCACCCCGCAGATAAAACACCAACGCGCCTTTGGTCGCGCACATTTGGCGTTCGTGTCAGACGGCGGCAAAGCGCGACTGACGGATCTGCACCAATCGGGCTGCACCAAAGTCATCCTGCCCCGAAACCACCAGCCCCGCGCGGATGCGGTTTTTATCAACACAGCAGGGGGCATTACGGGCGGGGATCGGCTGGCCTATTCAGCAACGCTTGGGGACAGGGCAGACCTGTGCTTGACCACGCAAACCGCCGAGCGGATTTATAAAACCAGCGGCGGATCGGGGTCTGTGATCAACACATTTACACTGGGTGATCGTGCCGTTTTGGATTGGCTACCACAGGAAACGATTTTGTTTGAGGGCTCTGCGCTCGCACGTTCCTTGACAGTTGAAATGCCTGAAAGCGCTTCATTTTTGGCTGTAGAACCACTGGTTCTGGGACGCAAAGCCATGGGGGAAACCCTGACCCAAAGCCAGTTTTCCGACCAATGGCGCATTCACCGCGGCGGGCGTTTGGCTTACGCCGATGCGATGCGGATCACCGACCCGACCAAACTTTTAGGCATGGCAACCTTTGGTGAAAACCGCGCGATTGCCACGATGGTTTACGTTGCCCCTGACGCGGAGGCACGTCTCGACAACTTACGCCAATCGCTTGATTTCATTGGTTGCATTGCCGCCGCCAGCGCTTGGAACGGCTGCCTTGTGGCGCGGTTTGCTGCCCCTGACGCCCAACCGTTGCGCAAAGCAATTATCGCAACGCTTACCCAATTTCGCCCCTATCCCATGCCCCGCGTGTGGCACATGTAAGGACCGCTTATGCAACTGACACCCAGAGAAAAAGACAAACTGCTGATCAGCGTCGCCGCCATAGTGGCCCGCGGGCGATTGGAACGCGGCGTAAAACTCAACCATCCAGAAGCCATTGCAATCATTACAGATTACGTGGTCGAGGGCGCACGCGACGGCAAGTCGGTGGCAACCTTGATGGAAGAAGGTGGCAAGGTGATTTGTGCAGAACAATGCATGGATGGCATCCCTGAAATGATCCACGACGTACAAGTCGAGGCCACCTTTCCCGACGGTACGAAACTCGTCACTGTCCACCACCCCATTCGATAGGACCAAACCATGATCCCCGGAGAGATTTTCACAGATGGCGATGATATCGTTTTAAACGAAGGGCAAGAGACCACGACGCTCACGGTTGCCAACACAGGCGATCGTCCTGTTCAGGTGGGCAGCCATTACCATTTTGCCGAAACCAATCCTGCGCTTGATTTTGATCGCGCGGCGGCGCGGGGCCAGCGGCTCGATATTGCGGCGGGCACAGCTGTTCGGTTCGAGCCGGGACAAACCCGCGATGTGACGCTTGTGCCCCTTGGCGGTGCGCGCCGCGTGTTTGGGTTCAATCAAAATGTGATGGGGGATTTGTAATGCCTGCACCAATTTCACGGGGCGCTTATGCCGATATGTACGGCCCCACCACGGGCGACAAAATACGCCTTGCAGACACCGATCTGATTATCGAAGTAGAAAAAGACCTGACCACTTACGGCGAAGAAGTAAAGTTCGGCGGCGGCAAAGTGATCCGCGACGGCATGGGCCAATCCCAAGTCACGCGTGCGGGTGGCGCGGTGGACACTGTCATCACCAATGCGCTGATTGTGGATGCGAGCGGGATTTACAAGGCAGACGTCGGGCTTCGATCAGGCGTGATCCATAAGATCGGTAAAGCCGGCAATCCAGACACACAGTCAGGCGTCGATATCATCATTGGCCCTGGAACCGAGATTATCGCAGGCGAAGGCAAGATCCTGACGGCGGGTGGATTTGATGCCCACATCCATTTCATTTGCCCCCAGCAATTGGAAGACGCGCTACATTCTGGCATGACCACGATGCTCGGCGGTGGCACAGGCCCCGCGCATGGTACGCTCGCGACCACTTGCACACCTGGACCTTGGCACATCGGGCGGATGTTACAATCCATGGACGGCGTGGCGATGAACATAGGTCTGTCGTGCAAAGGCAACGCCAGCCTGCCCGACGCATTGATCGACATGGTCAAGGGCGGCGCATGCGCGATGAAGTTGCACGAGGATTGGGGCACGACCCCTGCCGCGATTGATTGCTGCCTGTCTGTGGCGGACGATATGGACGTTCAGGTAATGATCCACACAGATACGCTGAACGAAAGCGGCTTTGTCGAAAACACCGTCACCGCCATGAAAGGGCGCACCATCCACGCCTTTCACACTGAGGGCGCTGGTGGTGGCCATGCCCCTGATATCATTAAGGTTTGCGGCGAAGAACACGTCATCCCGTCCTCTACAAATCCGACGCGGCCTTATACCGTGAACACGCTGG
>CALLAV010000085.1 GCA_938001995.1 uncultured Amylibacter sp.
TCACCAGAGGAGTTGAACATGAACACCGCGTTTTCACGGTCAACTTGGCCCGCGATTTCCAGCAAGTATTTTGCGTTGAATCCGATTTCCAAGCGCTCGTCGTTATAAGCAACCGCCAGCTCTTCTTCCGCTGCACCGCTATCAGGCGCGTTCACCGATAGGATCAAACGATCCTCGTCCAATGCCAACTTAACCGCGCGAGACCGCTCAGATGAAACGGTCGAAACGCGATCCACCGCTTTGGCAAATTCTGCCGCGTCCACTTCCAAACGGCGCGTGTTACCTTGCGGAATAACGCGCGTGTAATCAGGGAAGGACCCGTCAATCACTTTGGATGTCAGCGTAATTTCTGGCGTGGCAAATCGGATTTTGGTCTCAGAAACCGACACCGCGATATCCGCATCATCGTCTTCCAACAGCTTGCGCAACTCGCCTACAGTCTTGCGCGGCACAATCACACCCGGCAATCCATCCGCACCCTCTGGCAGGTCCGCATCAATGCGCGCCAAACGGTGACCGTCCGTCGCCACACAGCGCAGTTTTTGCCCACCGTCGCCATCGGCCGCGTGCATGTAAACGCCGTTCAGATAATACCGCGTTTCCTCTGTGGAAATCGCAAACTTTGATTTATCAAACAGCCGACGCAAAACCGCAGAATTCGCGCTGAAATTGCAGTCATATTCAGACGACGCCATCACAGGGAAATCTTCTTTTGGCAGCGTCGCAAGCGAGAAGTTGGACCGCCCTGCGTTTACTTCCAAACGGCCAGACGCACCATCGTCCACCAATTCAACCATCGCCCCATCAGGCAGCTTGCGCACAATTTCATGCAATGTATGTGCGCCAACCGTCGTCGCACCCGCACGTTCAACCATTGCAGGCGTCTTATCCACCACTTCGATGTCCAAATCCGTCGCCCGAAAGCTAACGGTCGCGTTTTCCGCTTCGATCAGAACGTTCGCCAGAATCGGGATCGTATTGCGCCGCTCCACAACCGATTGTGCCTGAGACATAGCTTTCAGCAATGCGCTGCGTTCGATACTGACCTTCATGTCCCGCTCCTTGGGTTGCCTTTTGGCGATTGTTGGGCCGCAAACTCTACCCCAATCAGGGGTAAATTCAAGCCTAGTTTCACAAAGCATGTCAAAGGTTGGAGGGTCAAGCCAAAGCCACGCTCAAAGCCTCAAAATACGGCGATTCAATCCCTTTTCGCCCCTTGGTTGCTTTTTACTAGCGCAGCCACAGTTTTTTCACATATTCAAGCGATAACGCCCTTAACCAGTATATGCGTCTTCGACCAAGGATTTCGAATGTTCAGACAGCTTTTCGCCCTTACGGTGCTCGCTTTTGCGGCGTTGGTCGCCGCACCAAGCCTCGCACAAACCAAAGAGCCCCGCATTTTGGTCATGGGCGACTCAATGTTGGCCGCGCACCGCATATCGGGTCGCGCGGTGTCCCACACTGTAGAACGCGCCACTGGCATCCCTGTAAAAGACAACTCCGTCCTTGGCGCACGCATCATTTACCGCCTGCCCATCACAGGAAGCATGGGGCTGAACATCGGCAGGCAATATCGCAAAGGCGATTGGGACTGGGTAATCATCAACGGTGGTGGCAATGACCTGTGGCTTGGATGCGGATGCAGCCGTTGTGATCGCAAGTTAAACCAACTGGCTGCCAAGAACGGATCGGGTGCGGGTGAAATTCCAAAACTCATCGCGAAAATTCGCGGAACGGGGGCCAAAGTCATTTACGTCGGCTACTTGCGCAGTCCGGGTGCGGGTTCGCCCATCGAACATTGCCGCGATGATGGGGACGAGTTGGAACGCCGGGTTAAAGCCTTCGCAGATCGTGTTAAGGGCGTTTACCACGTGTCCTTGCGAGACCTTGTTCCCAACGGTGATCGCAGTTTTCATGGGGCAGACATGATCCACCCGTCCCTGAAAGGCAGCCGCGCTATCGGCAAACGCATCGCAAAGGTGATCAAACAATAAAGAGAGAGAATTGCGCCCAAAGGTAACATCCGTCACTGTATCTGTGATTGAATTGAACAAAGATACAAGAAACCACACGCCTTTTGACGTGGCTAATTTTGGATATATCTTATGGCCAACACAAACCCTTTTTCCCCACCCACATGCCCGTATTGTTCGGCATCTATAAGTGCGCATCAAATCTTCCAGCCGGGCCATTGTGGATCACCCCAATGCCTTGTCGCCCATATCGAAGTAGGTCAGACAAAGCTGCGTGAGCAACGGGCAGATGACTATGCGGACCGCCAAGCCATTGTGCGCAAACAGGCCAGTGCCGCAATTGCGACTGCTGCCACGCAAACAGACAGTGCCGCAGATGACATGCTTGTGGCCGTTGTTCCTTATCAAAACGAACCACTTGCCCCGTTGTCCGAAATGGACCGCGAAGCATTTGAAACCCATGTCAGGGCGTCAGCGGCGGCAGCGTATGAACTGGAAGAGGACTCTCCTCTGCTTGCCCATTACCAACAAAAACTGACCCCAGAACCTGCCATTGTCGACGCGGGTTGTGCGGCATGCCAAGGGTTCTGTTGCAAACGCGGTGGTGGGGACAACCATGCCTTTATTGACCGTCAGTCCATCTTTTACATTCGCAAAACCAAACCCGACTTGACCGAAGAGCAAGTCGTCGATCATTTTCTTGACGCGCTGCCAGATCAAAGCGTTACGGGCGCTTGCGTGTTCCAAAGCGAAATCGGCTGCACCTTAACGCGCGATTGGCGGGCGGGGCTGTGCAATACTTTTCTTTGTCACGATCTGTTTGCATTGCACGACGTCACAGGTGGGCGTCTGGATACGCCCGTTGTGATCGCTGGCATCAATGATGATGAAACTGGGTCAACGGCTCTCTATCAACAAGACACACCCTTTACACCGCTCTAAAAACCGAACCCTTTGGCCGCAGAAGACACAAGGATCGGGTCCCAAAGGCTCTGCCCACGTGGGGGAATTTTACCCACAAACGGCCCTGTCATTTCCGCTGTTTTGCGTAAAATTTCAGCGTCAGAGGCGGAGGAATCCGTCACATAAAGCCACCCACAAACCCGTGCACAGCCGTAGCGTTCAAAGCGGGTTTCAAACACGCGATACGGCGCAATCACCAGCGTTTTAGGTCGCGCACAGCGCAAAATTTGCGCTTCCAGTTCTTGCAATTGATCATCTTCACGCATCGGGCGATAGAAATACAGCACGTCGTAATCGCCATATCCTTCATAGGTGAGGCCATCTGCTTTGAACGCGCTACAGGTTTCAAATCCGCCGCGCCTTAAAAAGCGTTTGGCGGCCGAAACATATGCAGGATCATATTCCAGCCCGTCGCATTGATCAAAATACCGCGCGGCCATCATCACCTTGAACCCTGTGCCACATCCCACATCCAAAAACCGCGTCGGGCTTTTCTTGCCGAGCGCGAGCAACGTGCGATAAGCCGCATGCGCATAGGCCACAAACGTGCTGTTGGGCAGTGTAATATCAGCAAAGCATCCATGATCGCGGGCATCTTCGGTCTGAATTTGCGGTTTGAAAATCTCATGTAGCTGATCAAAAACCGCATCGTATTGTCTCATCTGGGACAGGGTCACTTGATTGGGATCTTCCATCAAAAGACGTTTCTTTTGGGGAATTTGTTCGCGGATCAGCGTTTCAATTTGGGACCACTGGCTAACGGAGTTGCGCAGATCAAAAACAGAGCGTTCCAGGTTGGCCCACTCCATCATATTCGAGGACGGGTCAGCCCGCATCGCATCTGTCTTCGCCACGCTGACCTTGGGGATCATTTGCGCCGCCTTGTGGCATAGCGTGGTGATAGCCGCCATGTTGCGCCGCACACGGGATTCATCAAACGCCACGCTGCGCAGTAAATCCTGGGCTATTTCGCTAACGTGGCGCGACAGTTCTTGGCGTATTTGCGCAATGTCATCACCAAGGACGCTCGGCCCGTGCATTAGTCTGACAGACCGTAAGCCGCCCGAATGCTACGTTGTGTGCCGGGCCCGAAATCACCGTCGATGGTCCCGTTGTAAAACGCATATTGCGACAGCTTGCGTTGCAGTTCTTTGCGGGTTTCCACCTTAAACATGGCGGGGCGATCCCGCAGCAATTCAAATACGTCTTTGGACCCTGTCCGCAAAGACCGATACAGATACTCCGCCGCGTCCTTATAGGTCCGGCCTTCGATCACACCGTCATCAATCAAAGCCGCAACGTTGAACATTGCTTGCGGGTGACGCACATCAGCTGCCTTTTGGAAATACTCCAACCCAAGCGGTTGGTTTGGGACGATGTTCAATCCACCCTGGTAATAAATGAACCCCAGATCGTTTAGCGCATCTGCAAAACCTTGCTCGGCACTTGCTGTGAACAGCGCAAATGCACGGTCCAAGTCTTGGTCGACACCCAAGCCTTTTTCATACAGTTGTGCCAATTCGAACTGCGCTTCGGCACTTCCCGCATCTGCGGCGCGTTGCAAAAACTTAGCCGCTGTTTTTGGGTCATACCGCGCATCTGCTGCGTTAAGGCGCATATAAGCCATGCCAACCATGGACCGTGTATCGCCTTGATTTGCGAGCGATGCCAGCTGCACCTCTTGGTTTTCACGCAGGTCTGACCACGCCACCTTTGGATCAGCGCTGGCAACGATAGAACCTTCGGACCCACCCGCAATGTAAAACGGCGTACCAGACAGCGACCCGTAAGTGTGCGGCTCTTGCTGGTTGCCCGTTTTGTCCAGAACCTGATCGCGCACTTTGCGGAACATCAGGCTAATTTCCAAGTTCGGCTTCACCAGATTTTCCATCAACGCAATCGCAAAGGGGCTGTTGTTGCCGGAACCATCCAGTGCCCGCTCACCGTCCCGTGCTGCAAAGGCAACCATTGTGCCGCGATCAGGGGAAGGCGGGGCCAAGCCCGTTTGACCAATGGACCGTGTCTGTTCTGCTTCCAGCGCCGTTTGATCCAGCGCCGCCAGATCCAGCTCGTCGCCGAATGGATTATCCCGGCAACTGTCCAAAATCACGATCCGCATTTTGCGGGCGTTTTCGACGGATGCTAGAAATTGTTTGAGCGATACACCTTGGCGCTGAATGTCTTTGTTTGATTTTACATCCGCATCAATCGGGATCAGGAAATTCTCACCCTGCACCTCGACACCGTGACCTGCGAAATAGATCAGCGCCAGATCAGCGGTTTCCGATCGAAAGGAAAACTCATCCACAATCGTGCGCAGCGTTTCACCTTCTACATCCAGTGCGGTTGTCACCTGAAAGCCAATCTTGCGCAGTGTTTCGGAAATTCCACGCGCGTCGTTAAGCGTGTTATCCAGCTTCACAACCGTTTTGTAATCGCTCATTCCAATGACAAGCGCGACCCGATCCGCAGCCGTTGCCAGCGCGGGAAGAAATGCCAAGAATAATACCAATAGAAAACGCATCTGATGTACCTTTGATCCAGTGTTGGATGAAAATTTGTCGTGTCTGAATTTGTTTCTACTATAGAGCCTAGCATAAAACTGCGTCAAATATCACAGATACGGTGATCAATTTTACGACAGCTAAATCTTACCTTCTTTGCGCCATTGTTGAAGCATCTGTTTGCTCACCTCAAAATGCATGGAATCCTCGCGGCTGAACCCAGCACCCCAGACCCAGCCTTCTTCACGAAAGAAATCCGCCAGAATGGTCAGGCCAAGCTGCGTCTTCCCGTCGGCAAAGTTATCAAGCCGTCCGTCAATGTTCAGATCAACGGCCAGCCCAAACGCATGGGTCGAGGTCCGCCCCCGCGTACCACGAATTTGGCGAACGCACAGCGATCCAGACGTGTTGATCCGCGCGTAAAGATCAGGGTCAACTGATTTCACCTTGGCAAACACCCGTTTGATGCTGTCCGCCGCAGGTTGCAACATGCGAACCCGAATAGGGCCAACGTTTTCCAACACCAACAACTGCTTCAGTTTTGGATTGGTCATCGGCTCGCAATTGTCGCTTAACACTTCACGCGGTTTTCCTAGAAACTGTTCCAGAAACGTCGGGCTCGCCACATTGATCCCTGGATTCACCTTGCGGCGGTTCGCGATCAAAACGACCTTGGCATAGGCATCCAAAATCGCGTTCGGCCCGTCTTTGACGACAGGTTGGTCAAAATTCTGCGCCGTCGCCCCGCTGTTTCCACCGCCGCTGGTATCAATGTTCGCCACTTCTTTGCGCAACGCTTCGATCTGCGCTTGCAACCCTTCAACCTGTTGGCGCAATGCTTCGATCTCGATCCGCGCGCCACTGTCGATGCCAGGACCACCCGCGGCAACGAAATCGCTAGGCGCACCATCGTCCATAGATTGAACAGCCAGCCAGATCAAAGGCGCGGCCAACAAAACAATAGCCCCGATAATAATGTACGGAAGAAAGCGCATTTATTGATTATTCCCAACGAAATAGGCCCCGACAGAGCATCGGAGCAAAAGAATCACGCTAACTCTACAAGAAAGTGCGGTTTGGCACAGTATTTCCCCAAATAAATTTGCATAAACCCCCAAGGCGTTTAGAATAACGCACAGAGACTCAGCCAATATTTTGGAGACTTTTAATGAACAATTACATGAAAAAAGCAATCACAGCAGGCATCGTTGCTTGCACCATGATCGGCGCACCGGTTTTGGCCCAGAACACTGGCCAATCCGTCGAAGAAATGACTGCAAACTTTAAAAAGCAGAAAACACGCGGTCTTGCCATTGCCACCCCGACCAACTCCACGGACAGTTCGACCACGTCAACGGAAACCAGCGCGGTTGCTGAACCAAATCTGGTTGTTGTACCAAAGGAAGAACAGGTCAACGTGAACGTGTCCTTTGATTTTGACAGCGCTTCCCTGCGCGAAGATCAAAAGCCAAAGCTTGTCCAACTGTGCGCCGCCCTAAAGGCAGCCGATGTGCAAAAAATCCGCATTTTGGGCCATACGGATGCGTCGGGGTCTGCGGCCTATAACCAACGTCTGTCCAAATTACGCGCACAAGAAGTGAAGCGGTATTTGGAAACGGATTGTGGATATCCAGCCGAACGTATGGAAGCATTGGGCGTGGGTGAAGATTACCTTTACAATACAGACGATCCACGCGCGGATGAAAACCGCCGCGTTGAATTCCAAGCGCTCAGCTAAAGTGAGCACCCCAACGGCCAGCGGGATCTTCCAAATTGGGGATGTCCTGAACAACACCTACCGCATCGAAAAAGTGCTCGGTCGCGGTGGCACATCCGAGGTTTACCGCGCCCGCTCTGAAATTTCAGGGCGGGTTATGGCGCTCAAAGCGCTACGCTCTGAATTGTCCCAAAACGAAGACTTCCTCGCGCTGATGACACGCGAAGAAGACATGCGCGAAATCCGCCACGACGCGGTTGTGCGTTACTATGACAATCAGCGCACGGATGATGGCCACATCTATCTGGTGATGGATTACGTGGACGGCCCGGGTCTAGATCAAAAGATCAAAGACGGCGGAATGTCCGCAGATGATCTGATGATTATTGCAAAACGCGTGGCCGAAGGTCTGGTTGTGGCGCATGGGCGCAATATCGTGCACCGCGATCTGTCGCCTGACAACATCATTCTGCGCAACGGAAACCCTGCCGAAGCCGTGATCATCGACTTTGGCATCGCCAAGGATTCAAACCCCGGTGCGGAAACGATCGTGGGCAATGAATTCGCGGGCAAATACGCCTATGCCGCCCCCGAACAACTTAGCGGGCAAACGGACGAACGCGCCGATATTTATTCGCTCGGTGCGCTCTTGCTCGCCACGTTTCGTGGCAAATCCCCCAACGTCGGCAATAACCCGATGGAAGTGGTCGAACGCAAGGGCCAGCCTCTGGATACGGATGGCCTGCCCGAACCCCTAAAAACACTCATTGATAACATGACGGTCCCTGACCGCACGAAACGCCTTTCGACTGCTAAAGCACTGCTCGATGCGTTGCGCGATCCAAGCGCGTTGAACGCTGTGGAAGATGATGACAGCGACCGCACGATCATCGTTCCATTGCCAAGCAGCGTAAAATCAGACCCAACACCTTCTGCCTCTGCCAAACCCACGCCACCGCCACCCGCTAAAAAATCTGGTGGCGCGATCCTGCCGGTCGTGGGTGGTGTCGCCGTTTTGGCCGTTGGCGCAGGTATGTATTTTTCTGGTGCGATTGACAGTCTTACGGGTCCAAAATACCCGCTCGCCGATCCCTATACCCTTCTTGCCGAACGCAATGAAGCGGGCACAATCACCGCCATTGGCAATGTGCCGTCACCCGAACTTCAAGCCAGTCTTGTTGAGATGATCACAGCCCAAGGCGGCGTCGCGGACTTGACGCTTGCCAGTGGCGACATTCCCGAAGGCTGGGGTGCTGGCCTCATGGAACTCATTGATCGTGTCGATGAAATGCCCGAATGGAAAGTCGCCGTCACGGGCGGTCAAATGTCCGTCTCGGGTCTCAGCGAAAACCGATCTCAAGCCGCGGACATCCGAAGTGCTGTGGCCGCAACGCAATTGCCCGAAGGCATAAGTGCGACGGCAAACATCGCCTCCGGCCCGCGTATCGTCACCAGTGCCATGCTCGAACCGCTGCTCGTCCAATATGGCGATTGTGGTGAACTCACGCTCGAAGATGCGCCATTGACGGGATATCCCACCGGCAGCCAAGTCGTGATCAATGGCCGTGTGGCAGATGTGAAAACCCGCGTGCAATTGTCTGATGCAATCGTTGAACAAATCGGTGATCGGGATCTTGTGCTGGATGTAGAGGTCCTCAACCGCACGCTTTGCCTTGTGGACAGTGCCTTGCCCGATGCGCCTTCTGGCGACTTTGAGGTCGTGTTTGGCTTTGGCGACAAAGATGAATTGAACACGTCAGGTCGCTATTTCGTTGGCGAAAATCCTGTGATTGACGTGGTGATCCCAGCGGATGTGAACGACGGCTATCTGTTCGTCTCAGCCCTTGATGTATCGGGCAACGTGTTTCACCTGCTGCCCAATCTGATTAACGAGGAAAACGATATATCCAAATTGCGCGGCACAGACTCTGGCCCTATCACCGTGCGCGTCGCCTATCCGCTGGCAGAGGCCCAAGACGGCAGCAAGCTGGCATTCAGAGTGGACGACACCGCCCTTGGAAAAACCAAAATCATCGTTATTCGCTCAGGCGATCAAATCTTCGACGGCCTGCGTCCAACAACTGAAAGCGCGGGCGGTTATGCCCAGGCGTTGCGCGGTCGTACAGGGGCGGTGGAAACGCTCGACAGTCGGATTTTGACAACGGCGAAACCCTAACAGGGCTAGTGCACGGTCAGCGGCAAATCCATGCTGTAATTCCAATGGTAATGGAAAATCGTCGCCTCATTGGGAACGGGACCCATGCGGTAAACTAAATACCCGAGCCCGTCGTTGATCTTAAACCGATAGACGCCATCACCTTGGGCTTCTTTCTTGGATGCATCTGCGTTCATCGCTTTGATCAATTCAGTCTTAAGCGTTTGATCATCGGACGCCGCATGTTTTTCGGCGCTTCCAGATTTGTACAATTTGTATGTCACAAAAGCGCCGTTTTCATATACCCGCGCCGAGTCTGTAAGTAGTGTCTTAACCATAAATAAGCCCGTCCTTTTCTAACATTTCACTTTAATTGTGCCCTACAGTTAATCCAAATTCCGTCTTAAACATCCACCACGATCACTGATATATTGTCGGCCCCGCCGCCCGTCAGCGCGATATTCATCAGCTTTTCTGAAACGGTTTCAACAGGCGCACCGTCCATCGCAGCGCGCAGAGTTTCAAACCCCGCATATTTGTTCAGCCCGTCAGAACACAGCAAGTACCGATCCCCCGCCTGTACCGTGCCGCGAATTTTTTCCAGCTCTAACTCCTCACCAACACCCACCGCCCGCGTAATCGCGTTTGATTGGGGGTGCAGTTCTGCTTCGTCCCATGTCATTTCGCCAGCATTTACGTAATCTGCCACAATCGAATGGTCCGAGGTCAGCAATTCAATCTCGTGGCCGCGCAATCGATATAGCCGGCAATCGCCCGCCCAGAACGCCACGAAGTGTTCGCCAGCAACCATCATCGCGACCACCGCCGCGCCGATAACTGCACCGCCACGGGCCTCTATCTCGGTCAGGATCGTCTTATGTGCGCCCTGAATGGCAGAACGCAACGCTTGCATTCGCTCGGCTGGTTCCAGGTTAAGCGGGATCATCGCCACACTATCAACCACAGTTTGTGATGCGAAATCACCGCCCGCGTGGCCGCCCATTCCGTCTGCCACAACCCAGATTTTCTGGTCAGGCAGCGCGAGGATACTGTCTTCATTTACCTTGCGCACCCGCCCTGTATGGGTCAGCGCGTTATGTCGAAGCGTGGTCATACTAACCCCTCCGTTTGGGTCTTCCAGACAGGCGCATTCATGTCGAATAAACCGCGCACTTGCCCGCCTGTTGGTAGGCCTGATACCAACAACAGCGGGCTATCTTCGCCCAAAGCCGCACTCCATGCAGAACCGATGGATCGGCTGCGCACAGATGCTGCCGCCAGTCGCGCGATTGGGTTTTGGCCGATCACAGACACCGATGTACCGTTCATGGTTTCACACCCACCCAGCGCCGTACGGTGATGCGGTAGTTGGACCAACCGCCCCTTGAGCATATCTCGTGTGATCCCGTCTTCCAAAGCACCAAGAGCCACGCGCTCCAAGTTTTCAAACGCTTCGCTCGCACTGAAGTGCGCCAGCGGGACGTCATCAACAGCGGGCACAGGCAGCGCAATTGTCAGTGGAAACTGCCGTCCAACACGATCCACCGATGGCATCAAAACACCCATCATCGCGCTTGGCCCCATCAATCCAGCACCCAGCGTAAACCGCCAAATCGGTGCAGACATAAAGCAATCGTTCCACTGATCGTTCAACTCTGCCTTAGCCGTGCGAAGACTGTCTTGCAGCCAGATGTCCCACGGCTCCACAAAGGAGCTTGGCAAATCCACGCGAAAGAAATCCCCAAGCGAAGGCATCTTCCCAAAAGCGCCAAACCCCGCCACGATCAGAACGACTTTGGGCAGCTGAACTTCGACAGCGCTGCCAATGAAAATGGGTTTACAGAAGACGTCGTCTGCATCTGGAAAATCGCAATTCGACCCCCAATGTTGAAAATCACACGTTTGCGATCAGGCGCGTTCGTCTTGCGCACCTCTGCCGCATCCAACATGCGGAACCACGCCCAAGGACCGTTCTGTGAAATCGCACTTTCCGAGTTCTTTTTCGCAGGCGTAAACGTCACACGTGACGCCCCAACAGGTCCGGGCCAGCGAATGGCAAATGGGCGCGGGCTGCCGTCTTTATGCGCAAAGGTCACCGCTTGCCCGTCAATTTCCAACAGAATCCCACGTGCTTTTGGATCGAGCGCCTCTGGCGTTATCTGAAATCCAACGTTGGGCACAGGCGAGCCTGCAAAGAACGCA
>CALLAV010000086.1 GCA_938001995.1 uncultured Amylibacter sp.
GACGAAATATTTACAATGGCTGCACCAGCTTGCAAATGGGGCAGCGCCGCATCCAGTAGCGCACTTGGAACCAGCACATTTACATCCAAAACCGCCCGCTGGCCCGCCCAATCAAAACTGCCTTTGGGCGTCATATGCACCAGCCCCGCATTGTTCACGATCACATCCAAGCGCCCGAATTTTGCCAGCACCGCTGCCACCACATCGTCGCAAGCGCCCTCAAAAGTCAGGTCGGCTTGTATCCCAAATCCCCCAAGATCCACAGGTTCAGTGCTGTTCCAAACAAACGCCACATCGTGATCAGGCAAAAACGCCTCAACAATCCCGCGCCCAACACCCCGCGCACCACCAGTCACTAAAACAACCCGCTTCATCACAATCCTCTCAGCTTTCGCTCAAACCATATGGTCCCGCCTCAAAACCACAACCCACCCCAGCAGGATGCGTCAGCATGGCATTTCCCTAAGCCTGCCAATTTTCTACATTTTCACGCACCATTCACGTCTTTCTCCCGATCCGCCCGCTTGCCCTGCGCGTCAGCCTCGCTTATCGTGCGGCCATATCCAGCCCCAATATTTCTGGGGGCAAAAGGCAAAGTTATGCAAGAAGACCAATTCGACGTCACCGTTGCCATTGTTTACGCCGATATTTCTGGCAGCACGGCGCTATATGAAAAAGTCGGCAACACACAAGCGCGCAGCCAGATTGCCGCGTGTCTGGATCTTTTGCGCGCAGTCATTGCGGATCATGGCGGAGAGTTCATTCATTCGCGCGGTGACGATGTGCTTTGCACA
Organism: uncultured Amylibacter sp.; assembly: GCA_938001995.1. Taxonomy (GTDB): domain Bacteria; phylum Pseudomonadota; class Alphaproteobacteria; order Rhodobacterales; family Rhodobacteraceae; genus Amylibacter. Next base: position 795 of record CALLAV010000086.1, read on the forward strand.
TTCGAAAACCCTGCCAACGCCTTTTCCACCGTCAAAGACATGCTTGCCCAAACCGCAGATGGCGATCTGTCCGTACACATCGGCGTTGACTACGGTCCAGCCCTGCGCACCCGCGACGATATTTTTGGCGATCCTGTGAACGTCGCCGCCCGCCTTGCAAACCTCGCTAACCCGAAAGAGGCGCTCTGTTCCAACGCGCTTTTCGACAGCCTGTCAGAAATCGAGCAAACCACGGTTCGCTTCTTTGACACCCGCCAATTGCGCGGCAAATCCGAGGCAGAGCGCATCTACCGTTTCGCCGATTTCAACCAGACCATGACCACACAGGTCTCTTTCGCCAACACGGATTTCACCGACCTCGATTTCAAAGGGCGAACCATCGCCTTCCTCAGCTTTTTGGGCAAAACAGTCGCTTGTTCCAGCGGTGTACGCATTACCATTGGGCGCGGTACTGAATGTGATCTGACGATTCCGCGTCAGTGGGTCTCGCGCCAGCATGCGGTTATCGAAATGCGCAAAAACACGGCCTATGTGCGCGATGTGTCGTCAAATGGCACGTATGTTTGCCTTGTGGGCCAGCCTCCGATCTTGTTGCGGCGCGAGGAAATGGCCCTACCTGCCATTTGCACCCTATCGCCGACCCGCAACCCTGCCGAAAACGACGCCGTTGCCATCACCTGCCACGTAACGGCGCAGACACCGGCAAACACTGGCTGATACCCGCCTTGCGCTTGGGGCAGAGCATTTGCATCTTTGACGCAAAACCGTTCTACTCCATATCAAATACCATCCGCCTTGTGCGGAGCAAACTGATAGAACAGGCCATAGCGTGATCCGAATTTTAACCGCCCTCCTCCTTTTCGCCACAACCCTTTCAACACAAGCACAAGAGGTTATTCCCCTTGATGACATTGGCGGATTGCACTCTGCCTATGTTGTGCCGCGAGACAAATTCAACCGCGTGGATGTGCAACTGATCGTGTTGTCTGGCAGCTATGACGACGATGAGATTTCGGGCACGGCCCACTTTCTTGAACACCTCGCGGCCTTTTCGGCGGACACATACGTGCTGCGCGAACCTCGTGCGCGAGATTTGTATGCGAAAACCAGCTCTGTCGCGACGATCTACACCAACTCTGGCCCGCCCCGTGACATTGATCGCCTGATGAAACTGTCGCGCGCGGTGCTGTACGAACCAAAACTGCCGCAAGATTTTCTCGAAAGCGAAATTAAGATCGTTGAACGGGAAACCTTTCTGCGTGAACGCCAATATCCAACGCGCTGGCTGCGCCGCATTGCGCTGCAAAACCTCTATGGCTCTAAACGGGGTCGCGCCAACAACATGATCGAAGATTTGCCCAAGCTAAATCTGCAAACCGCGCTTGAGTTTCATGAAAAACACTACACACCCGCCAACGTCATGGTGGTGATTTCAGGTAAGATTGATCCAAAAGAGGCGGCGGCCAAAGTCAAAGAATACTTTGGCGACACCGAAGCAGGCAAAGCCCCCGAAAAATGGTGGCTCAACGAAAAGCCAGACCCGCAATTGCGCACATTGGAACGCATTTCGTCGAACCGTTTGCAGGACGATCTGATCATCTATTCCAAATTCGTGGACCTCGATTGGGTGGACACATCCATTGATTTGCAAGGGGAGTTCTTTATCGGCGTCACAATTTTCCAAGCTCGCATTCGCGAAGCCCTGATGTTCAGCGGCTTTGAGTTCCAATCCGTCGGCACAGATTTCTTCATGGCCAAAAACGGCGATACGGAAATGAACACCTTCCTAGAACCCATGCCCGGCGTCAGCTTTGAAGACGCGCTTGCCAAGTTTGAACAGGCCTTTACCACCCTTTTGGACGAACCGATCACCGCCGAAGAGATCGACACAGCCCGCCAACGCAACGCTGCGCATGGCAGAAACGCGGCGCGTGGCGCACAGGATTTCTTGCGTTTTTTGGAAAACGTGGCATCGGACGGCCTGACACCGATTTCCCCTGGAACCTATGCCAAACTGATCGAAGACACGACAGATGCAGAGGTGCTGAAGTTCATGGAAAAACTCATCGAGCCGTCGGCTACTTCCATCCTATTTGCGCAAAAGGAGGATTGATATGACCCTGTTCCGCACCTTCCTCGTCGCACTTGTTTGTCTCGCAACACCAAGCCTCGCACAAGAAGAATTCCTCGCGTCAAAAACCTCGCCACAATATGCGAATCTGCGCCCAATGGCCAATGGTCTTTCTGCGATCAGTTTGATGTGGCCGCTGAACTCGCTTGCCGAAAATCGGATCGAAGCAACGCACGCGGGGCTTGCCACTATTATCAATGGTGGAACGGAAGATTTGACCCCGTTCGAGGCGGAAACATTTCGCGAAATCAAAGGCATCAACTTTGGGCTGACCACGCTGCAGGCGCATATTATGTTGACCCTGACGGCCCCGTCCGACAGTTTTGTCGATGGCATCACGCATATGGCAGAGTTGCTGAAAAACCCTGAATTTTCACAAGATTGGTATGCACGACAAACCGTGCAACAGCGCCCACTCTTGGCAACAAAAACACGTCGCCCACAAAACGTTCTGGGTGTCCTTACCGACTTTGTCCTGTTCCCAGAAGAGGACGATGGAACCGACACGACCATGCGCACCTTCCGTTTTGGCATGCCAAGCCATGTGGTTCTGCGATCAGAGGCCAACGTAGAAGGTCCAGTCGGAACATTCCTGCGCAGCCTTCCAATCCAAACCAAAAACGTGCCGTTGCCCACGCCAGTTGTAACCGACCTGCCAAATGGCGTGATCTTTGCGCCTGATCCAGACAGCCGTGAAACGCTGATGTATGTGATTAAAACCGAAACCTTCGATGACTACGACGATTTTGTCGGCGCGAACCTGTTGATGGATTACATAGGCGCTTACCAAGGATCAGAGATGTTCCGTGTCATTCGCCAAGAACTCCGCGCGGCCTATAACCCTGCGTCCGACTTTGAACAGATCGGCAAAAACCGCGCATTAATGGCCATGTCGGCGACTGTCTTGTCCAGCGAATGGCCCACTATCCTGACAGAGTTTGAAGGCATTTACACCGCAATCCAAAACGGCGACGCAACGGATCAAGGCCTAAACAACAACAAACGCCGCTTGCTTGGTAGCCTTGACTATCGGCTCAATACAAACCCACGCTGGGGCGCGTCACAATACATGGATGAATACGCAGGCGGCGCAAAAGGCCAAATCAACTTCCCGCTGTTCCGCGCCATCGTTGACGCAGACTTTGAGAAAATCCGCGCAAACGCACAGGACCATTTGCCCCCGTTTGACGATTACCTGATCATCTTGATCGGTGGAACCAACCCACCACCCGAAGCCATGCGCGCCCAAGGATACTGTGAACAACCGCTGTCAAAACCACTGCGTCATTGTCTTACGCAGTTGCGCTAACCAAACGGCGCACCAGGCCCACATAACTGTCCGCGACGGCGGCGCGGTCCAGCCGCCCGCCCTCGCGATACCATGTGTTCACACCCGTCAGCATGGCCAGTACCGCCAGTGTTGTCAGCTTGCCGTCTGTATCCGCACCGCAATCCGTCAGAATATCCTCTAGCACACGCTCGTATTGTGCCCGCATGCCCTCGATCACCGCGAAATTCTCAGGCGTTAGATTGCGCAGTTCCATGTAAGAAATGAACACGGCTTCGGCGCGGTCCATGTGGTGGTGAATGTGAAACCGCACAAACGCATCAAGTCGTTCCAGCGGCGTTCCCTGCGGCGCGGCCTCGGCCCAAGCCACAAGCAATTCCTCCATATGGACCCGCATCAACTCGAACAGCAGGCTTTGCTTGTCAGGCGTATAGCGATAAAGCGCCCCCGCTTGAACGCCAACTTCAGCCGCGATCTGACGCATAGACACTGCCGCATAGCCACCCTGCGCAAACAGGCGCAACGCCGCCGCCCGCACCAAAGGCCGTGTCTTTTCCGAACTCGATCCCGATTTTCGCGCCATAAAAACTCCTTAGCCCTAAATGAATTGAACACCTGTTTAATTGCAACCCCATTGCCCCACCAAACGCATTCCCATAAAAAGAAACCACAAACCTGCGGAGCCACCACATGCGTCTGATCTTTGCCAGCATCTTCCTTGCCGCACTTGCTGGCTGTTCGATCCAAGACAATCGTCCTGACTACGAATACCCCGCTGGATCCGAAGTGAAAGGAGCGGATTGGCCTGATCTGGCTGTGACATCAGAATTGGAAGCTGCTGGCAGTAACGTCCAAGAGCGTGCGCAAACCAACCAGGCCGAGGCTGATCGTCTTGCTGCCCGCGCACGTGCTTTGCGCGCCCGCGCGGATCGTTTGCGCCGACAGGTTGGAAATTAACCGCAAATCGCAGGGCGCGCTGCATTGCACGCCCTTGCCCGTTCCGCTAACAAAAGTGCGACTGTTATTTCCTGCAATAAGGGCCTTCCCATGACCAAATCACTTCGCCTCGGCATTGCCGGTCTTGGAACTGTTGGCGCTGGCGTCATCAAGATCGTCCAGCAGAATGCTGCCCTTCTGTCCGCCCGCTCTGGCACATCTATCTCGGTCACCGCCGTCTGCGCCCAATCGCGCACCAAAAACCGTGGTGTGGACCTGTCGGATTACGCATGGGAAGACGATCCTGTCGCGCTTGCCAAACGCGATGACGTGGATGTCTATGTGGAACTGATGGGCGGCGAAGACGGCCCTGCCAAAGCCTCGGTAGAGGCCGCAATTGCAGCGGGCAAACACGTCGTTACCGCGAACAAAGCACTGCTTGCACACCACGGTCACGCCCTAGCAAGCGCGGCCGAAGACGCAGGCGTCTCCTTACGCTTTGAAGCCGCCGTTGCAGGAGGCATCCCCATCATCAAAGCCCTAACCGAAGGGCTGGCTGGCAACAAAATCCAACGGATCATGGGCGTCATGAACGGCACCTGTAATTATATCCTGACCCGCATGGAACACTCTGGCCTGCCCTATGCGGAAATTTTTGAGGAAGCAAACCAGCTTGGGTTCCTAGAAGCAGATCCAAACCTCGACGTAGGTGGCATCGATGCGGCGCATAAACTGGTTCTGCTCTCCTCCATCGCTTACGGCACCCAAGTGGATTTCGACGCAGCACAACTTCAGGGCATCGGTGAAATCTCCATCGACGATATTACCGCAGCCAAGGATATGGGCTATCGCATCAAACTCCTCGGACTGTCGCAGATGACCGCCAAAGGGCTCGAACAAACCATGCAGCCTTGCCTTGTGCCTTACAACTCTCCCCTCGGCCAGCTCGAAGGTGGCACAAACATGGTGGTGATAGAAGGCGACAATGTGGGTCAGGTCGTCCTGCGCGGTGCAGGTGCTGGCGAAGGACCTACCGCATCCGCCGTCATGGGCGACGTGATGGACATCGCGCGCGGTATCTCGATCCCAACTTTCGGTATTCCAGCGGCCCAATTGGTCCGTTCGCCAGCCGCTCAATCCACCACACCGTCCGCCTATTACATCCGCACCAGCTTACGCGATGCCCCGGGTGTGCTGGCCAACATCGCCCGCGCTCTGGGTGATGCAGGTGTGTCCATCGATCGCCTACGCCAACAAAACCACGAAGGCGACAGCGCACCGGTTCTGATCGTAACACACCCAACCGAGCCTGCGAACATCGACAAGGCGCTTGCAGCCATCGCCGCTAACAGCGACACAACCAGTGATCCCATCGCCCTCAAAATCGTCGAAGTCTAAGCACCACGTCTCGCCTTTTTCTTGATCTAAATATCCAAAGAAAAACCCCGCAGCATCCACTGCGGGGTCTTTTCTGTCACAGGCCTGCGAATTTAACCCGCCACTGTCTCCCGCATATGGGCGAAGTGTTTGTCCCAGCCATCATCCAGCGCTGACATCAAACCAAAGGCCGCCTCACCCGCCGCTTCAATCCCTGTATGCGTTAGTTTGATCCGCGTGCCACCGTCCACTGCGTTTAGCTCCCACAGCAACTCGGTCATGACACCACCAAGCG
>CALLAV010000087.1 GCA_938001995.1 uncultured Amylibacter sp.
ACCGGTGGCATGACTTGCCCACCGGTTGACGCGGCAGCCTCTACCGCTGCTGCGAATGCAGGCTTGAAACCAGATTTTTTGATTACAGGGATGGTCATAACGCCGGTGGACACCACATTGGATATCGCAGCACCGCTTAACGTACCAAACAAGGCTGAGCTGGCAACAGCGGCATGCGCAGCACCGCCTGTAAAGCGCCCCGTCATCCGGTTGGCGATTTTCATCAGTAGTTCACCCGCGCCGCTGGCCATCAGCACCGCACCGAACACGATAAAAATCAGCACATTGCCAGACACGACCTGCAAGGGCTGACCGAACATGCCACCCGTCTGCGCCCAAAAATTCAACACCATGGAGCGCATACTCTGTGCAAACGTCGATTCAGAACCCGCTAGAATTCCCGTCCACTCGGGCAGTAAGCCCCGCGTAAAGAAATAGATCACCCAGAACAGACAGAACCCCACAATGAACGTGCCGAACATGCGCCAAGTCAGGTAAAGCACCAGCGCGGTTGCAAGTGGAAACAAAACAAAATCGCGCGTGTTGGCTGAGGGCAAAGCGCCACCATCGATGGCAAACAAACCTGCGATCCACAAAACCAGAACGACTGCTGAAAGAGCAGCCCCCGCTAATTTCGCCCAAGGTGGCGTGTTCACCACCCCGAGGTAAGAGATAATGAACGAAAACAGCAGCGGCAGACCAAGGATCAAGCCAGTCGGCAACAGGAAGGATTGCTCAAATGTTTTGAACGCGGCCCCTAGCCAGTGTTCGCGAAACAAGATGCGTTGATCACGGCGTGATAAGTCTTCGAAATCTGCCGTCGTTGCTTCGATAATCCAGCGCACGAATTCAGACAACGGGCCTGATGCCGCAAAAATCAGGATCATCAGCGTGAAGACAAACGCTAAAACGTCACCGGTGCGATTGATCAATGGTGCCTTGGTCATGACCCTGTCCCCTCACGCAGCTTCTTGGCTTCCCATAAATAGGTATTTCTGGCAGTCGCGTTGATTTCGATCTCGGCAAGGGCCTCCATCGCGTCAGCCTTTAGCGCTTGAGCGGATTGACCAAGGGCTATCAGATGGTCGCACAACTCCAGCCGCCATTGCAGATCCTCGGTTGCCTTGGCCTGCGCCAATAGTGCGTCAACGCCCCCCGCCAAATCGGCCACGTGCTGTGCCCGCACGGTAGAAGACAATGTGCCAAGATGCGTTGGATTGCCATCATACCACCCCAGCGTGCCCGTCGCAAAAGCGCGTGCAGACCAAGATGCCTTGCCATAAAACTCACCCAGCCACGGCAGGTTTGCCAAATCATCTGGCAAACGCATCGTCGTGGCGATGTCATCCATGGAGAACCCTGCATTCATGCCATCTGCCGTGTGCTGCATCACATGCAAAATAGCGGCGCGCGTTGTCATCAGCACTTCTCGCACTTTATCTTTGCCAAACACGGGTTGCGTATGTCCAGGCGCTAAAACAGACGCCCCCAGATCGGCCAACATCTCTAGGCTGTCTGCCCAAGCGGCAAAGTCTCGATAAGGCGTGCCGCGAATGGCGTAGAGGTTCGGGAAAGCATGATACCAATTGTCACCAGGGATCAGCACCCCCGCCTCTGGCAGCCAAACAGCGATGTGATCTGCCGTCTCACCTGGCGCGTGGATCAGCTGGGCAGGAACACCGTCAAGGTCAATATCACAGTCTTCGGCAACGAGTTGTGTGGGCGGTACATGGCCTGCCCCCATACCCTCCATCGGGCGATCACCAGGACCGCAGCCAAGCGAGATACGCTCCTGCGACGTTAGGCCAATGCCAAACTGGGCCATCGTCCGCCGCCCCAACGCTTTGTTGGGAGCGATGCACGCTGCGTCCTGCCCCACAAGATCGGAAGCAAACGCGGCACTGGCGATGATCGGTATCGTGCGGTCTTCGCAGAATACGGTCGCGCCAGAGATGTGGTCGCGGTGACTGTGGGTATAGATGATCCGCCCGACAGGCTTGTTACAATGGGTGCGAAACGCCGCCAACACATTGGTCGCCGCCGAAGTGCTTTCAGAGGTATCGACGATGGTGACAGAAGTATCCCCTTCGATCATATGTTGCGTCGACGCAGCAAAGCCAACGGCCGTCCAGATTTTGGGGGCGAGTTCAACTACATGTTTCTTGAACTGCGTTTCATTGTGAGCAACCAGTTGGGAATTGGGCAAGGCTTAGTCCTCCAAATAGGTTTTCGACGAGGTGCCATAGTAGGCCGCAGTTCGCGCCCCGCGACACTTAGGGTCGACCATTGGTACGAATTGGTCCACGCCAACAGGCAAAACGGTTTGGCAGGTTTCAGTCATTCAACACCATCGCATCGCTCAGCCCCATGGCTCCCATGCCGCCGTCAATCACGATGTCCTGTCCTTTGATCCACGCGCTTTGCGGGGAGGCGAGATACAAGATCACGTCAGCAATCTCTTCAGGCATGCCAGGCCGACCGGCACGGGCAATGTTCTTTGCAACCTTGGGTCCGAAAGCAGCGGTGAAATCATCCAAAATACCGGTGCTGACCGCTGCCGGGCTAACCGAGTTCATGCGCAAACCGCGCCCAATCATGGATTCGGTCTGCGCCATGGTGAATACGATCACTGCTTCCTTGGACAGGTTGTATGCTCGCACGTGGTCAATGTTGCGGTCTTCGATAAAGCTGGCGACGTCGCTGGGATCACTCGCCATCAGGGCCTTGACCTCCTCCAGATTGTCACGCCAGAAGGCACCCGCCCGCGAGGCCACATTCACGATTGCCGCCCCTTCTGCCATCTTGTCCAGCATCCCTGTCAGAAAATCGCGAAAGCCAAAGAAGTTGACCCGCAAAATGACCTCAGTTAGACCCTCGCGCGGTGGCAGGCCCGCGTTGTTGATCAATACATCGAATGGTCCCTCGGCGGCAGCGACGGCCGCCGTGACCGAAACAGGATCATTCAGATCGGTCTTGATCCAATGGTCCACATGCGCGGGCGGCTCGGTAATATCAAAAGCCGTGACGTGATGGCCCTGCTCTTGCAATTTCTTGGCAACCTCGGCACCGATGCCTGTCGCACCCCCTGTTAAGGCAACTTTCATCTTTGTCTCCTTTGGGCTTTCGTCTTCATGAACCGAACCACATCCTTTTGATCAAACTATCGCGCAAAAAGAACTGATGATAGAGTGTCGCGCCAAGATGCATCAACACCAACAGCACTAACGCTGTAGACGCGGCCACATGAATGCGGCGCGGCACAAGCGTTTCGAATCCCTCAGGCAAGACAGCTTCAGCACCACCTAGCGCCATCGGCATCAGGCCCGCGCCCATCGACATCGCGATGCCGCTGATGACCATTACGGCGATCAAAACATAAAACGCCCAATGTGATGCCTTACCCAGAAAGTTCAGCAGCGCATTGCCAGTCTCAACGTGGGGTGGATTTTGAGCGCGTATCCGCACAATCAGTCGGGCAATCAAAAGCGCACCAATCAACAGACCGACGATCATGTGTCCCGCAAGATTGGTCAGCTTGTCTTCAAAACCATCGCTGAGGGGCGCAATGACCACTTTGCCAAAGAACAGGGCCATCAAGATCAAAATGGCCATCAGCCAATGTAGGGTCACAAGGGCGGGAACATAGCGTTTCATTTTGTATCCTCATAAATTCGTCTAGTTTCGCTGGCACTTACACTCAGAGCTGGATTGGAAAATCCAGATCCTGTGGCAGCAGAGAATGGGTCACGGGAGCGCCTTGCAACACATGAAATTCGCTGCCTTCAGCAAGACAAATGCGCAAGAACTCATCCACATAGCCGCCATCACCACTTTCTGCGTAGTGCTTTTTCAAGCCCTCCAGATGGCGATAGACCTCATGAATGACATAGATGATGCGGCCGGTGGTTTTGGTGGCATGCGGGTTTAACCCGTCTTCAAATTCGGTGTTTTTGGCCACCGTGTAGGTCACCATCCCCCAAGGGCCGTGGGTCTTCTTCAGCCATGCCTTATGCAAGTCCCAAACACCGTCGGCGGCTGCTTCATGTTCCGCTCGGATGATCAAAGTTGTACAAACTGCAATGTTGCCTTCGTACCCTTCGGGCAAATTGTCGGATGCGCTCGCTGTAAACGCGGGAGTTCCTTGCGCGACGGCTGTAGCGCCAAGACCTGCAGCAAGCAGTCCAAGGCTTCGCCGAGATAAGACAGTCCCACTTTCATTTTGGGCCGCTACAGTTTGCTCGGTATTCTTTACATTTACCATTCGGTGTCCTTGCTTTGTGCATTGATTTGTCGTGGAGCGCTTTTATAGGTTCACACCCGCACGACCTTGAGTTTCGTCTTGAGGTCTGTCCGGCAAAACGCATGCAGGAAACAAGTCTGCTCCGAGATGTCGAGCATCTCCTGCGCGGTCTCGTCGCTTTCAGATGTCTCAAGATAGACATGTGTTTCGATTGGGTCCGCTGCGCCGGCTTTGCCCGTGCCGCCCGACGCACCACCAAGGCTGAAGTGCGTGTCCTGAACGATCCGGTAATCTGGCAAGTCCAGCTTCAGCATCGAGACGAAACGCCCGAATTGGGTCATAAAGCAGAACCCGATGCCTGCCGATATCAACGTATTGGCATCCGGTGCGCGGCCATCCTCGGAGGACAGGAATTTGAAGGACGTGCCATAGGGCGAATACTGCATCTGCTGGATTTCCTTGATGCCATCTTCGCGCAGAACCGCGACAGCACCGATGTTCAGCCGCCGGTCCTGCTCTTCAGCAAGGCTGCCCGCAGCGTTGGATGTGCCGAGCACAACCTCCTTTTTGGGCGTGGGGCCAACGGGTGACATTAAGGTCAGATCACTTGGCATGGCTTGTGCCTTGGCAAAATGATTACCAGGGTCGGGAAAAAGTGGGGCGTCCAGCTCCGCCACTTTGGCAGTTGCAAGCTCAGTGCCATTTCTGCCCAGCTTAAACAGGCTTTCCAACTGGCCCCGCATCAGCCCGTTCAGCGGCGATGCGTAGGTCGCGTTGATCAGGAACTCGTTCAGTTCCGCATCCCCCAAATCGCAATCGATCTCCACCTGAAGGTCAATGTTCTCAGCGCCCCCCACCATGGTGCGCTTGGGCATGGAGCCCTTCATAGTATAGTAATTGTCTTGGATCAGCTTGAGCTTACGGATCTCGATCCCCTTAATTTTCGCCAGCGCGAGGATCTCGTTCATGAAACTTGCAGCCATACCTGTGGACAGAAACGCCAAAGGACAAGGTGCTGCATCGTGCCCGTTCAGGTACGGGCCTTCATCGGACACAAGTCGCCATGTTTTGCCCGTCATTGCGGAGCGAACGAGAGCTTCCTTTTGAAACCCACTCAGTGAACGCACCCATGTGCGTAGCGCATCACCCTTGCGGTTATAAGGAGCGTCGATGGTCACATCATCCGCATTCGCCACCTCAAAAAACGGGGCAATCCCGCTGGTGCCAATCAGGTCTTCGCCAAGTTTCGCCATGTGTTATCTCCGAATTGTCGTGTTCTTTGTGATCGATAATTGCATCCGCGTGGGCGCAGCCCCTTTCTGCACAGGATCGCGCGTCGGGATTTCAATCAGGGTGATGTCAGTGACACGTTCAATCAGTGTCTCAAGTGCTATGGCCATTTCCATACGTGCCAGCTGCGCACCAGGGCACGAATGCATACCGTAGCCAAAGCTAAAGTTGCGCTGACGTGGGCGGGTGATGTCGAAGGCATCCGGGTCGCTCCAATGAGCGGGATCCCGATTGACTGCAGGGATCAATACCATCATCAGATCGCCTGCCTTGATTGGCGCGTCCGCAAGTGTCGTATCCGATCAGGCGCGATGCGGCAGCGCCCAGGGCAACGGAGCTATGCGCATGCCTTCGTTCACCGCATCCATCGCGCGACTAGGGTCCGCGCGCAGCTTTGCGAACTGGTCAGGGTTCATCAAAAGCTGTTCCAAAATTAGCGGCAATTGGCTGCGCGTGGTATCCACACCTGCGCTGGCCATTTCACCGACAAGGCTCAGCAGCTCTGTCTCGGTCAGCTGGTCGCCGTCGATCTTTGCCAGCATCAGTTCACTAAAAATATCTGTTCCTGGATTTTTGCGCCGCTCTGCCAGCATATCCGCAAGGTAACCGTGCATGTTGCGTACCGCTTGCTCGACCGCCTCGACCCCTTCGCCCGATTGCAGCGCATCGACCTTGCGGCCCCCGATGCGAATCCAGTCGTCAAAGCCGTCGATATCCGCATAAGGCAGATCAAACATCGGTCCCAGCACATTGGCAGGATAGGGATCGGCGAAGTCCTTGCAAAAATCGACCTGCCCTTTATCGGGCCACGCATCGATCAGCGCCTCTGCCACCCCACGGATTTGATCGCGTAGCCCTTCCATGACCTTGTCGCGCAATGCAGCGAGCACGATTTTTTGCAACCGCGCATGTGGTCCGCCGTGCATGTTAAGCAATTCATGTTCTATACTGGCGGCCAGATAGGGGCTTTCATTCGGGTCGATCTGGAAGAAATCAAAACGGAAATCGCGGCATTTGAGAACTTCAACCGCCGCCTCTTGGCTCAGGCAGACATGACCGCCCTGAACAGGATGCAAATCGCCTAGCCCACGCAAGCGTGCAATCTCAGCATATTTGTCACTTACAAAAGCGGCACCACGCAAATCAACAAGCGGCAAAGAGGCAGGGAGCGTAATCATCAATTATCAGACGTGACCAGAAAACCAGCGGGAGAGGACACAGAATGAGGCTCGGCAAAGGCCAGTACGCCGTCATAGCCAAGGTTGCGCCCGATGCCTGACTGCTTGAATCCGCCAAAAGGCCCACGCCCATCTTGGGCCATTGGGCCATGACCGTTTACATAAGTATAGCCCGCCTCAATCCGGCGCGACAGGTGCATGGCGCGGTCAGGATCTTCGGTCCAGACCGAAGAACACAGACCAAAGATGCTGTCGTTGGCGGCGGCAATCGCCTCATCCTCGGTCTTGAATTTCAGGATTGGCAGGCACGGGCCGAATTGTTCGTTGCGCACCATCGACAGTTCGGGATCGGCGTCATAGACCAAGGCGGGTTTTTGAAAATAGCCACCACCGTTGTACAACTCTTCGTCGGGAACTTGGCCGCACTCCTTTAGGTCGGCGCCCTTAGCGCGCGCCTCTGCGATCATGTCGGTCACAACCTTGAATTGGCGCGCGTTATTGACCGGGCCCATGGTGGTTTCCGGCAGCAACCCATCGCCGACAACGGCACGTTCACAGGCCGCGGTAAACCCGTCGACAACCTCGTCATAGCGGCTTTCGTGCACATATAGCCGTTTCATCGCCATGCAAATTTGCCCCGATGACCCGAAGGCGCCCCAATACATCTTGTCAAAGACTTCATCGCTCAGCGACACATCTTCCAGCATAAGCGCTGCGTCATTGCCACCCAGTTCAAGTGTTACGGGCGTCAAGTTATCTGCCGCAACTTTCATCACGTGTTTGCCGACACCGACGGATCCAGTGAAATTGACCATCCGCACCAAAGGATGCCCGGTCAGTGTGTCGCCAATTTCCTTGGCGTCGCCGGTGATGATATTGATCACACCAGGCGGCAGCATATCGGCAATGATCTGCAACGTCAGAACGGGTGCCATCGCACTGTCCTCGGACGGCTTCACCACAACAGTGTTACCCGTGACAAGCGCCTGAGGCAGCTTGGCCCCAAGGATCGACAACGGCCAGTTCCATGGCACAATCAACGCAGCCACACCGCGCGGCTGGCGCATGATGATGGTGTCGAATTGCGGGCCAACCTCTGCGGGGCCCATGACCTCGTCTATGGCCATTCGTTCGCCATAGGCAGCCGCCTGCATAAAGCGATCACCAAGTCGCGACATTTCCAGCAAGGTCTCACGGGCGATCTTGCCATGTTCGCGGGTAAACAAGCGTGAACGGTATTTGACGTCGTCTTCATCTGCCGTCAGGGCTTTGGCAATGTCGCGCAACTGTTTGGCGCGTTCTTTGAAACCCAATTCAGCCCACGCGGGGAAGGCATCATGCGCGGCCTCTACGGCGGTATTCATATCCTCTCGCGTAGCGGCGGCGGCATGACCGACAAGCTCTGAGGGGCGGGCCGGGTTGTATAGGTCGTAGACCGCACCATTGGACGCGGCCCGGGTTTCCCCGTTTATCACGATCTGCGTTGTGATGACTTGATCCATATTGCTCATGGTGCGGTCCTATGCTGGTTAGAATTTACCTTGATTGTTCCATTGTTCAGGCGCGAGGAT
>CALLAV010000088.1 GCA_938001995.1 uncultured Amylibacter sp.
CCGATGGGCAAGGGCGAACTGTAGATTTCAAGCAGACGCTGATTATCTTGACGTCTAACCTTGGTAGCCAAGCGTTGAGCCAGTTGCCAGAAGGTGCGGATGCAGATTCTGCCAAGGCCGAAGTGATGCAAGCGGTGCAGGGGCATTTCCGCCCCGAATTCATCAACCGTTTGGATGAAATCGTGCTGTTTGATCGGCTGAGCCGAGACAACATGGACGGGATCGTTGATATCCAGCTGGGTATTCTGGAGCGCCGTTTGGAAAGCCGTAAGATCACGTTAGAGATGGACGCGACCGCGCGGACGTGGATGGCAGATCAGGGGTATGACCCTGTTTACGGTGCGCGTCCGTTAAAGCGGGTGATCCAGAAAGCACTGCAAGATCCGTTGGCGGAACTGTTGCTGTCAGGCGATGTGCTGGATGGATCGAACGTGACGGTCAGCGCCAACGAAAACGGTCTGGTGATCAACGGGGTCGGGCGCGTGCCCAGAGTGCCCGTTGATGAGCCTGTGCATTAAGGTGTGATCGCATGATCGGCTGGATCATAAAATTCGTGGCCAAGGTGATCTTCTTTTTCACCGTCAAACTCGCCATCATTTTCTGGCCGATCACTTTGATCGCAGGTGGATATGTCTACCTCACCTATTTGACGTAAAAAGGGGCGCTCGCTTGAGCGCCCCTTTCGTGTAAATGCGAGGGATTAGGAGCCTGGCAGGATCACGGTATCGACAACGTGGATCACGCCGTTCGATGCCACGATGTCTGCGGCTGTTACTGTCGCGTCGTTTACTTTCACGCCGTTCTTTGCGTTCACAGACAGTTTTTCGCCGTTCACTGTTTTCACGTTGGCCTTTTTACCTGCGATATCGCCTGACATCACTTTGGCTGGAACAACGTGGTACGTCAGGATCGCGATAAGCTGATCTTTGTTTTCTGGCTTAAGCAGTGTTTCAACTGTGCCTTCTGGCAGGGCTGCGAATGCTTCGTCTGTTGGTGCGAAGACTGTGAAAGGGCCGTCGCCTTTCAGTGTGTGTACGAGGCCGGCAGCCTTAGCAGCGGCGAGCAATGTGTTAAACGAACCTGCGGAGGCGGCTGTTTCAACGATGTCTTTCGTGGCGCCTGCAAATGCGGCTGGTGCCATCATGAGGGCTGCGGTTGCTGCGATAAATGTTCTGCGGATCATGTGATCTCTCCCTTGAAAAGTTGTTCCCGGGATTGGGAATGACAGAGATACGGACCAAATCCGTGCCTGGATGAGTGAAGTTTTTCGAAAATGCATCTTGAAATAAAGAAGATCGAACTAAGCTACGGCAAAATTTAAAGTCAAATAACGAACATGTGAGTGATCTAGGTTCATTTTCCTTCGATGCACGGGCCAGATTGGTTTCAGAAACCCACGAAATCGTAGGCTTTCGGTATGAGTTGTGTTTTGCATTCTGATTGTGTTGCCGCTTATCTGCGATACTATCGGCAAAACCCTTGGGAGCCTTACATGTTTTTTATGAATGCTGTTTCAGACGTTCTGTTTTTCTTCGCTGTGCTGTTCATTTTCATCGTTGGCGTCGCTGTCTTGGCCACGCTTGTGATGTTCGTGATCGACCGCACGCAAACGGGGGATGCGGTGCGCCGCAACTATCCTGTTGTCGGGCGATTTCGCCATTTGTTTACAGAAATGGGGGAGTTCTTTCGCCAGTACTTCTTTGCGATGGACCGCGAGGAGTTGCCGTTTAACCGTGCGCAGCGCGATTATGTGAAACGGGCGACGACGGGCAAGGGCAATACAATTGCGTTTGGCTCTACGCGGAACTTGTCGATTCCCGGCACACCTATCTTTGTGAACGCGCCGTTTCCGCCGCTAGATGAGCAGGCAGCCAAGACTGAACCGATGCAAATTGGGCCTTATTGTCGGACGCCGTATATGGCGCCTTCGATTTTCAACATTTCAGGAATGAGCTTTGGCGCATTGTCCAAACCTGCGGTCAAAGCGCTGTCACGCGGGGCTAAGCAGGCGGGGATTTGGTACAACACGGGCGAGGGCGGTCTGAGCCCGTACCACCTGCAAGGGGAATGCGATCTGGTTTTTCAGATCGGCACAGCGAAATACGGGGTGCGCGATGAAGAGGGCAACTTGTCCGATGACAAGCTGCGCGCGATTGCGGCCCATGACAGCGTGCGCATGTTCGAAGTCAAAATGGCGCAAGGCGCGAAACCCGGTAAGGGCGGCATTCTGCCTGCGGAGAAGGTGACCAAGCGGATCGCGGAAATTCGCGGCATCCGCGAAGGCGAGGCGTCCATCAGTCCGAACCGTCATTTGGATATCAATTCTGTCGGAGAGTTGTTGGATTTCATAGCACGCGTGCGCGAAGTGACGGGCAAGCCTGTCGGTTTTAAGACTGTCGTCAGTGACGAAGGACCAATGCGAGAGTTGTTTGAAGAAATCAAAAAACGTGGGGATGAAAGCGCACCTGATTTTATCACCGTGGACAGTGGTGACGGGGGGACGGGCGCAAGCCCGATGCCGTTGATGGATTTGGTGGGCGTGACTATCCGCGAGAGCCTGCCGATGATGTCTGATTTGCTGGTAGAATACAGCCTACGCGATCGTATTCGGCTCATTGCCAGCGGGAAGTTGATGGTTCCAGGAGATGTGGCTTGGGCGTTGGCGGCGGGGGCGGATTTTGTGACGTCTGCGCGGGGGTTCATGTTCTCGCTCGGGTGTATTCAAGCGCTCAAGTGTAACAAGAATACCTGTCCGACGGGCATAACCACCCATGATCCGCGCTTCCAAAAGGGGCTCGTGCCGAAAGACAAATTCGACAAGGTTGCGAATTATGCCAAGACTATGATCAAAGAAGTCGAAGTGATTGCGCATTCCGTTGGCGTGACCGAGCCGCGTGGTATCAGGCGGCACCATGTGCGGATTGTGCAGGATAATGGACGATCAGTGCGGATGGATGAGATTTGGCCAAGACCGAAGTGATACCTCAATACGATATTGATTTTTACAGCGATGCGGTGATCCGTGATCCGCTGCCCCACTATGCGGCGCTGCGAGATTTGGGACCAGTGGCGTGGTTGCCTGCGCAAAATGCCTATGTGCTGACGCGGTACGATCAAGTGGTCGAGGCGTTGCGCAAACCTGATGTGTTTCGATCTGGCGAGGGGCTGTCGCTGAACACTGATGTAAATGCGCTGTTGAAAGGATCGACGCTGAATTCGGATGGCGAGCGACATCGCCAAACACGCAGCATTACCGCAACGCCGATCAATCCCAAAGGGTTGGTGGAATTGACACCCTATATAGAGAGTGCGGCGGAGCGGTTGGCGGATGTGTTGGCAGAACGTGGATCATTTGATGTGGTTGCGGATTTTGCGCAAGTGCTGCCGCTGACCATTGTGACGGAACTGGTGGGCCTGCCTGATGGGGGGCGGGAGAATATGTTGAAGTGGGCGTCGGCCACGTTCAACCTGTTCGAAGGGTTTAACCAGCGCTCCCAAGATGCGTTTGATGACATGCGCGAGTTGCAGGCGTTCTTGCGCGCCGAAGGGCGGCCAGAACGTTTGAAAGAGGGCGGTCTGGCGCGGCGGATATTTGAGGAAGCGCCCGCAAAAGGATTTTCCCAAGCAGAAGCGGCGCAATTGATGCGAGATTATATCAACCCGTCGCTTGATACGACGATTTCGGCGCTGGGCTTTGCGGCCTATCATTTTGCCAGGGACCCTGCGCAGTGGGATTTGCTGCGCGATGATCCGAGCTTGATCCCGAATGCGATTGAGGAAGTGGTGCGCTTGTCGACGCCGATCCGCGCGTTTTCGCGGTTTGTGGCTGAAGATTATGAGATGAGCGGCGTGACCATTCCGCAAGGCAGCCGTGTGATCGTGGTTTATGCCAGCGCGAACCGTGATGAACGGGTGTTTGAAAACCCAGATGAGTTTGATGTAACCCGCAATGTGCGCAAGCATGTGGGGTTCGGGCATGGGGTGCATATGTGCATGGGGCTGCATCTGGCGCGGCTGGAAATGCGCAGCGTTCTGGCGGCTATGGTGAAACGTGTTGCGCGGTGGGAGTTGGATGGGGAGTCGACGCTCGCTATGAATAACACCATCCGCGCGTTTGAACGGTTGCCTGTGCGGATTATCGGTTGAAAACGCCTTTTACCATTGCAGTATCAAGCGCGCGCATTTGATCCCAATCGAGACATTTGTCGTGGGTCACGACGACAGACATCTTGCCCTCGTAATAGGCAAAGAAACTGCCACCAGAGTTTTTACGCCCAAAACATAGCAATCCAAAGTGCCAATAGTTGTAGCCCTTGTTAAAGGTGCGCCAAGACACACCCATACCGTAGTTCACTTTTGGGTTCAGAGCGGTGCTGGGGAATTGCGTTGGAGCCGTACCAAGTTGTGTGTTTGGGCCAAAGTTGCCAATCAGAAATCTGTTATAGTCATCCGCCGTCATGGACCAGCCGCCCCACGCCGCAAAAGGGCCGTATATAGAAGTCAGATTTGCCGTGGTAATACCGTGCGGAAGTAGCACGGCTTTGGCGCAATAAGACTCGTAGGATTGGCCAGTTGCCACTTCGATCATACGGCCAAGAATGGCGTAGTTTTCGTTGTTATAGGCATAGGCATCGCGTTTGGCGTTTTGTGCAACGCGCCCAAGGGCGGTTTGTGTGGCGGCGTGGTGTTGGATGGTTTCACCACCAACCCATTTCATCATGGCGCGTTGCGTTGCATCAGGCGCGAGCCCTGATCCGTGGCTGATAAGCTGTGCAACTGTGATGTCCGCGTTTTTGGGTGCGATTGTGACTGTATCGCCCAGCAAGGATCCCACAGTATTTGAATATGAAATCAAACCAGCATCGACGGCGTGTTTGGTACAGACAGCCGTGATAGCTTTTGACAGGCTGGCAAAACCCATAACCGTTTGCGCGTCTGTGTTCAGCCCTTCGGACATCACGATCTTACCGCCCTTCGTGACCGATATTGTCGAAGTCTTGATCCCAGCCCCGTCTGCCCATGCTTTCCAATTCGCAGCAATCCGTTCTAATTGCGTGCCAGCGGTCGCAGACAGGGGCAAGAAAAGCGCGGTGGTCAGGGCAAGGCAGAGCATTTTCATAGTGGTATCCTTTGTGTTGACCAAATTGTAACCTTTCCAACAAGGTCGTGAACAGGGGTGTTTTGCGTTGGAAAAAGCCGTCGTGTAGGCCACCTTAGGTGCAGAAAAGAAAAGGAACGCAGTCTATGGCCCGTTATAAAAGTGATCTGAAGTATTCGGCTGTGACGCCCAAAGCAGATTTCATGAACCGCCGCCAATTGATGGCTGGCGCAGCCGGGCTTGGCCTTGCGGCGGGTCTCGGGTTGCCAGCGGCAGCGGCAAAATTGAATGCGGCGAAGACCGCATATGGTGCTGGGCTGGAGCTGACATCGCTTGAGGATGTGAAGACGTACAACAACTTTTACGAGTTTGGGACGGGCAAGGGCGATCCCGCAAAATACGCATCAGCGCTGACGACGGATCCTTGGTCTGTGGAAATTGGCGGTTTGGTGAACAAGCCTGGTAATTACGCGCTTGAGGACATCCTAAAAGACATGACGCTAGAGGAACGCATTTATCGGTTCCGCTGTGTTGAGGCATGGTCGATGGTTGTGCCTTGGGTTGGGTTCCAACTGTCCGATCTGATCGCCAAGGCTGATCCGCAAGGGAACGCGAAATATGTGGCCTTTGAAACGCTGTTGCGCCCTGAAGAAATGCATGGGCAGAAAAGCGGGTCTTTCCCGTGGCCCTATGTTGAAGGTCTGCGCATGGACGAAGCGATGCATCCGCTGACGATCATGGCGACGGGGCTGTATGATGAAGCGCTTCCAAATCAGAACGGCGCGCCGCTGCGCTTGGTCGTGCCTTGGAAGTATGGGTTCAAATCCATCAAGTCGATTGTGAAGATCACCCTGACCGAAGAAGAGCCTCCGACCACGTGGAACAAACTGAACGCGCGGGAATATGGGTTTTATTCAAACGTAAATCCCGAAGTGAATCACCCGCGTTGGTCACAGGCGTCCCATCGGATCATCGGGTCAGGTCTGTTTGCCAAGAAAGAGCCAACGTTGAAGTTCAATGGATACGGCGACGAGGTGGCCAGCCTTTATGACGGTATGGACCTGTCGAAGTTTTACTAAGGCCACGACACATCAAATTGAAACGCGACCGTCAGGATTCTGATCGGTCGCGTTTGTGTTTCTGGGTGTTGGCAAGGTTTGGCAGCCAGTCCTCACGTCGGTCGGTCCACAACTCATAGGTCGGCGTAAACTGATTGGGTTCGTCTAGAATGCCGAGGTGGATTTCCACCTCTCCGTCTGATGTGGCAAAAACAGATGATCCACAGGTCGGGCAAAAGTGCCGGTTTTTATAATGTGCCGTTTCCCCTTTTATGGTCACATCAGATGGATCAAACGTGGCAGCTGCGTAGAACACCGCGCCGTGGTGTTTGCGGCAATCCATGCAATGACAGATGCCGACGCTTTTGGGTTCGCCGGTCGCTGTGATTTGGATTGCGCCGCAGGTGCAGCGGCCTGTGTGTTGGGTCATGATTTTTGTCCTTTGCGCCAGCGTATCGGTTCCGCGACTTAGGGTCCATGAACTGCATGAATGTGATTTGCGTTTGGTGCGGGCTGCATTAGGTTTGTGTCAAAACCTGGGAACGGAGACGCCGATGCTACGCGATCGATATGACAATCAGATTTCAACATCTTCGGATGCGGCACGGGATCTTTATATAGCTGGTGTGGATCGCGTGCTGTCGGGTGCGGCGGATATGACGACCCCGTTTAAGGCCGCGATTGATGCTGACGACAGTTTTGCTTTGGCACATTCGGGTTTGGCGCGTGCGCTGGTTCTCGCAAATGACATGTCTGGGGCGAAAGCCGCGCTGTCGCGTGCGATTGAGGTTTCTGGTGGCGCGACGGCACGGGAGCTGTCCCATCTAAACGTGATGCATTTGCAATTTGGTGGCAAAGCGGCTGAGGCCTTGGTCGCGATGAACGAACATCTGGTGGATCACCCGCGCGATGCAATAATCGCAGGGCTGAGCACGGGTGTATTCGGAATGATCGGGTTTTCAGGGCACAAAGGGCGCGAGGCAGAGTTGCTGGCGTTCACTTCGGCGCTTGCGCCCCATTACGGTGACGATTGGTGGATGCTGACGCAGCACGCGTTTTCGCTGTGCGAGGTCGGCAAGTTGGCAGAGGCGGGGAAATTGGTGGACCGCTCGCTTGCTATTAAGCGGGAACATTCCCACGCAGCCCACGTGCGTTCGCATGTCTATTACGAAGCGGGCAACCTGACGGATGGGATCGGTTTCTTGGAAGACTGGATGCCGAGCTATGATCGCGCTGGCATGATGCACGGGCATTTGGCATGGCACGTCGCACTTTGGGCGCTTGAACAGGGCGATACGGATAAGATGTGGACTTGGGTCGATACAGAAGTGAAGCCTGATGCATCGATTGGCTTGCCGATCAATATTATCACAGACACGGCGTCTATCTTATATCGCGCTGAATTGGCGGGCCAGACGGTAGACCCTGCGCGATGGCAGCACATTAGCGAATATGCGTCCAAAGCCTTTCCACGGGTTGGGAACAGTTTCATCGATATGCACGCAGCTTTGGCCCACGCGATGGCGGGGCGGCAGGATGCGTTGCGCGACTATATAGATGCAGCCAAGGGGTTCGCGGCGGATGTGGTGCAGGATTGCGCAAGGGCGTTTGATGCGATTGCGCGGCAGGATTGGGCGGGCGCGACGACTGCGCTGTCAGCGGCGTTGGTCGATGATGCGCGATTGGGTGGCAGTCGGGCGCAGCGGGATTTGCTGGAGTTTAGTTTGGTGAATGTGCTTTTGCGCCAAGGCAAAGGCGAAGAGGCCGAACGGATCATTGGTTTGCGTCGGCCTTTGCGTGCGCACGGAGTGCACTGAAACATTTCTGACAGTCGAGTTAAGCGCGCGTATTCCTTTTGCGTGGCCGTACAGGGTGCGCGATAAAGCTGCAAATGACTGGAGTAAGCAATGTCAGTAAATAGTGTCGCGCGGGTGATACCTGCTTGGGTGATGTATATCTTGTTGGTGATCCCGGGCGCGGCCTTGTTTTGGAGTGTGTTGCAGACCCCAGGGCCAAACCCTGTTGAAACGTTGGAACATGGATTGGGCGAGTTCGCGCTGCGGATCCTGATCCTTGGGCTGTTGATCACGCCGCTGCGGGATCTGTTCGGATGGAACCTGATAAAATTCCGTCGTTCAATCGGGCTTATGGCGTTCTTTTATGTGCTGGCCCATTTGCTGGTGTACCTGCTCTTGGACAAACAATTGGAATGGGACCCGATCATCAAAGACATCACAAAGCGCCCCTATATAATAGTAGGTGTGGTTTCGTTCTTGATCCTTTTGCCGCTGGCAATCACATCGAACAACCTGTCCATTCGCAAGTTGGGGCCTGTGGTGTGGCGTCGACTGCATATAGGTGTCTACGCCGCCTGCATTTTAGGGGCAGCGCATTTTGTGCTGTTGAAAAAGACGTGGCAGTTTGAACCGCTGCTGTATCTAGGGATCTTTGTCGTGTTAGTGGGGTATCGCGGTTTGAAGCGCGTGCAACGTGCGCGCGCTTAGAACAGTGTTTCGATATCCTGTACCGCAGGCATTCTACGTTTCTGCGAACCTGTTGCGGTCCACGTTGCACTGGCCCGTGCGATTTTCGTGTCGCCCCAGGTGACAAACACCAATTCAAACCCAAAACAGGTTATGTTTTCAGCACGCAGATGAAACCGTTGGTTTTGCGCCCGCGAGGCGTCGATCCCTGAAATTCCAACTGACACAAGCGGAATGCCCAAAAATGGGGTGTCGAACAAAACCTTTTGGCGCACCATACGATCGCCTTCGCCGCCCCACATAAAGTCGTTGTTGTCCACGTGGCTAAAGACCTCTCCTTCGCCCACGATGATCAGCAAACCTTCCACAGGAGAAGACGTTTGTTGTAGAAAGCTAGGAAAGTTTAGGATCGCTCCGTCCATTGTTAAATCCTTCATCTAAGCCAAGAACGCATAGACAAGGGTAAAGACGGTGAATCCGACGATTAAACCAATAAGAATTCCGGTTATAAACAAAAGCAGCATGTTGGCCCCCAAACCAATTTAATGCACAGCTTTAGACGCTCCATATAGGAGTACATCCTCAGGTATCATGTGAAACAGCCGGAGACGAGGTCAACGGAACGCCGATATGTATGATTACATTTGGCGGTACAGAACAGCTAGGAAGGGGACTACCATCATACAACCCCTCAACGCGATTCTTTGACTCTTTATAAGGGGCCGCGTTCTACGCAGCAATACGGGGCTGCGGTTTCGTGCCATAAGAAATTTGATTGTGCGTTGGCGCATGGTACACCTAGGGCATCAAATCGCAGCTATTGGTGAGCTTTATGGAAGACATGCCTAACATTGACCGATCCGAGTTTGAGCTGATCAACTGCGCCAAGCTGGGGGCGAAACGGACGCCACCTAAATTCCTACTCTTATATGGGTCGCTGCGCGCGCTGTCTTATAGTCGGTCCGCAGCAGAAGAGTCGGCGCGGGTTTTGACAGCATTTGGCGCAGAGTGTGAACTGTTCGATCCAACAGGTTTGCCGCTGGTAGACAGTGAAGATGAAAGTCACCCCAAAGTGGTCGAGCTGCGAGAGGCCGCGATGCGATGTGACGGGATGGTGTGGTCCTCGCCCGAGCGGCATGGCTCGATGACAGGTATAATGAAGACTCAGATTGATTGGCTGCCGCTAAACATGGGCGGGATGCGCCCGACCCAAGGCAAGACATTGGCAGTGATGCAGGTGTCTGGCGGTTCACAAAGTTTCAACACTGTGAATCAGCTGCGAGTATTAGGACGTTGGATGCGGATGATTACGATTCCGAACCAGTCCTCTATCCCCAAGGCATGGCAAGAATTCGATAGCGAAGGACGCCTCCGAGCAGGGCCCTATTATAATAGAGTGGTCGACGTGATGGAGGAGCTGATGAAATTCACGCTTCTGACGCGGGATCGGTCCGATTATCTGGTGGACCGCTATTCAGAGCGCGTGGAATCAGCAGAAAAGCTGTCCAAACGGGTAAATACCCCTGAAGGGTCGAAGTGAATCGCTTTGGATGCCAGTGAATCGGGGCGACTCGGCCAAAATCGTGGGTGAATCGGACGAGGAATCAGAATCTTTGCCAGAATCGAAGCCTGATTTGAGTGAGTCGGGGTTTGATTCCACTAAATCGCAGGGTGCCCCTAGGTCCGATTCACGATTTTTAGGGGCGAGTCTGTGGATAACTCCCCAAAACGTCTGATCTGCTCCATATTGCTGCGCAATTTTCGCAAAGTTTTAGGGGTCTTTGCGAAATGTTCAAAATCTAACCCCTTCAAAACAAGGGTTTTTTACGGAAATTCAAAAAAAATACACATTTGCGAAAAAAAGGGGTTGCGGGTCTCGGGCACTAACCCTAAACACCCCCTTACCGAAGGCAAGCAGCGACAAACGCTACGAACCAGAGGGACAAGGACTGGACGAAGACGGCAGCAACTGCTAGAAGCTAAGGTTCGAAAATAGAGACATTGAGCGGCGGGCGCGCCTAAAATCAAAAGGCGCTTCGGTTATTTTTTGTCTCTGGCTCTTTGAAATTGATAGTATCTGAAGAGATATGTGGGCGGTCAGGTTTCGTTTCGACGGACGGACTTCTACATATCAACTTACTAGGTGACGGACTTCGGTCTTGATCCGATTATGTATAGTCAGCTTCACGTTTGTTGTGGTTCTTTGTTACTTTGGTAACTCAGACACATATACAAATATTAAGTGACCATTAACTGGTTCAGTAATGCCAGTTAGTGAGAAGTGACTTCGCAAGAAGTCAGTTCAGATGTGCAGAGGTTCGAACGTCAAGGATAACCGAGTAATCGGTTTTCAACTTGAGAGTTTGATCCTGGCTCAGAACGAACGCTGGCGGCAGGCCTAACACATGCAAGTCGAGCGCACCTTCGGGTGAGCGGCGGACGGGTTAGTAACGCGTGGGAATATACCCAGTTCTAAGGAATAGCCTCTGGAAACGGAGAGTAATACCTTATACGCCCTTCGGGG
>CALLAV010000089.1 GCA_938001995.1 uncultured Amylibacter sp.
TGTTGTATGAGGCGATAAAAGCCTCTGTGATGACGCTTGATCTGCGCCCAGGTGCGGATCTGGACGAGGCGCGTTTGTCAGAAGAATTCAGCCTTTCTCGCACGCCCTTGCGCGAGGTGTTTCGGCAGTTGGCGGGGGAAGGTTACCTTGACCTGCGCGAAAATCGCGGAGCGCGGGTATCAGAGATGACGCATACAACACTGCGGGATTTCTTTTTGACAGCGCCAATGATTTACGGCGCGGTTTTACGATTGGCCGCGAAAAATGCGACTGCGGCGCAGCTAACCGACCTGCAATCTGCACAGGATGCGATCAAAACGGCGCTGCAAAAAGGCACCTCGGCGGATCGCGCCATAGCGAACAATCGGTTTCATGAAATCACGGGGGACATGGCAGACAATGTGTATCTGCTGCCGAGTTTTCATCGTTTGCTGATCGATCATTCGCGCATTTCTATGACGTTTTACCAGCCTGCGGATGCTGGCATGGCCGAAAACGTTGCGAAAGCCTCTGACCAACACGACCAGATTATCGCGGCAATTGCCGCCAAAGACGAAACTACCGCTGCCCAGTTGGCGACGGATCACTGGAACCTGTCACGCAATCAGATTGAGCTGTTCGTTATGCCGACCAGCCTAGACATGCCGCTGGGTAGGCTCCCTGCTGCGGCAAATGAATGAGGATACTATGACCCCAATATTCAATTTCGAAGGGATTTACACGCCTGTTGTAACTCCGTTTAACGCAGATCGAAGTATCAATTTTGACGCGCTGGCTGATGTGATCGAAAACCTGATCGACAAAGGCGTGAACGGGCTGATCTCTGGTGGGTCGACGGGTGAAAATTACGCGCAGAGCATCGCGGAACGCATTGAAATTGCGCGCTTTACGGGGGAGCAGGCCAAAGGGCGTGTCCCGCTAATTATGGGCACAGGCTCTATGTTGACAGCTGATAGCATTGGGTTGGCCACAGCAGCAACAGAGATGAAAGCGGATGCGTTGTTGGTGGGGACGCCACCTTATGCGGTACCCACGGAACGCGAAAATGCGCTGAACGCGCTGGCCATTGATAAGGCTGCGAACCTGCCGATCATGCTTTATAATTATCCGGGGCGTATGGGCGTGAATATGGGGGAGGAATTTCTCGATCGTGTAGGGCGGTCACGCAATTTTTGTGCCATCAAAGAAAGCTCTGGTGACATCAACCGCGTGCATTTGCTGGCGCGGGATTACCCGCATATTCAGATGTCCTGTGGGATGGATGATCAAGCGTTGGAATTCTTTGCTTGGGGGGCGCGAAGCTGGGTGTGTGGCGGGTCGAACTTCCTGCCAGAAGAGCACGTCGCGTTGTACAAAGCCTGCGCCATTGACGGTAATTTCGAAAAAGGACGGCGCATAATGTCTGCCATGATGCCACTGATGCGGGTGTTGGAGCAGGGGGGCAAATTTGTTCAAACCATCAAATACGGCGTGACCCTGCAAGGCATCGACACAGGGGCCATTCGCCCGCCGCTAAAGGGGCTGAACAAAGACGACAAACGTGCGCTGGAACAGGTGGTGCGCGTTCTGAAATCCACGATTGCAAAAATCGAAGCTGAGGGCTGATCCATGACTTTGCTAACACAAGAAGAATACACGGCACTGGCCAATGGCCTTGATCTGGCGACAAACGCTTACATTGACGGTGGGTATCGGCCTGCGATTTCGGGTAAGACGTTTGAAAGCGTGAATCCAGCCACGGGCGAGAAACTGGCGGATGTGGCGGCTTGCGGAGCCGAGGATGTAGATTTCGCCGTAACCAAAGCCCGCGAGGCGTTTGACGACGGTCGCTGGTCGCGTTTGCATCCATCAGATCGCAAGGATGTTTTGATCCGTTTTTGCAAACTTCTGACCCGCAACGCGCGCGAACTGGCGGTGTTGGAGAGCATCGACAGCGGCAAAACCATCTTTGATTGTGAACAGGTGGACATCCCAGAGACAATCAATTGCATCAAATGGCATGCCGAAGCGATTGACAAGATCTATGACCAAGTGGCCCCTGCGAGCGATGATCACATCGCGATGATCCTGCGCGAACCTATTGGTGTTGTTGGGCTGGTTCTGCCGTGGAATTTCCCGCTGCTGATGTTGGCTTGGAAAATTGGTCCTGCATTGGCCTCTGGCTGTTCGGTGGTGGTCAAGCCTGCGATGGAAACGTCGCTGACCGCTTTGCGTGTGGCTGAATTGGCGTCCGAGGCTGGCCTGCCGCGTGGTGTTTTAAACATCGTTACGGGTGGGGGCGCAGATGTGGGCGAGCCCATTGGGCGGCACATGGATATCGATATGGTATCTTTCACAGGGTCCACGGTCACGGGCAAACGGTTCCTGACCTATTCCGCCGAAAGCAACGCTAAGGAAGTGGTGCTGGAAATGGGTGGCAAGAACCCTTGTGTTGTGATGGAAGACGCTGAAAATCTGGATCGTGTGGCACAGCATATCGTGGATGGCGCGTTCTGGAATATGGGTGAAAACTGCTCTGCTATTTCGCGGCTTATCGTCCACGCAAGCGTGAAGGATGCACTGCTTGAACGGGTTGTGGAACATTCAAAGCATTGGAGTCTGGGCAATCCCCTCGACCCAGAAATCCGCGTCGGTGCATTGGTGTCGAAAGCCCATTTTGACAAGGTTTGTGGGTATTTAGATGGCGCGCCCAAAGCGATGATTGGTGGGAAGGCTGTCGATGGGGCCTTTGTGGAGCCGACGATATTTGAAGTGAAGCCAGACGACAAACGCGCCACGGATGAGATTTTTGGCCCTGTCCTATCGGTCATCACAGTTAACAGCTTTGAAGAGGCCATCAAGCTGGCCAATGATACGGAGTATGGCCTGTGCGCGTCCTTGTTCACGGCCAACACCAAACGCGCTATTCGCGGGGCGCGGATGTTGCGCGCTGGCACTGTCACGGTGAACAGCTTTGGCGAAGGCGATATCGCGACGCCATTTGGTGGCTATAAACAGTCGGGCTTTGGCGGGCGAGACAACTCGGTTCATGCCCACGATCAATACACGCAGCTCAAGACCATCTGGATTGATCTTGCAGACGACGAAGATGAGGCGGTGGATTGACGGGCTATACTGCTAAACACGGACCGCGATTTAACAGCCCTGCGGCGTGGCGAGAGATTTTGCACCCGCCTTTGCCGCAGCCTCCTTTGGAGGGGCAACAAACGGCAGATTTCGTGGTCATCGGTGGCGGTTTTGCAGGCCTTTCTGCTGCGCGGCGTCTTTTGCAGTTACAGCCGAGTGCAAAAATCATGCTGCTCGATGCGCTGGCAATTGGGCAGGGCAGTGCGGGGCGAAATTCTGGTTTTATGATTGATCTGCCCCACGATCTGGCATCGGATGACTACGCAGGGCAGGGTACTGCGGCGGATCAAACGATGACGCGATTGAACCGTCAGGCAATTGCCTTTGCGCAGGATGCAGTCACAGAATACGGCATAAATACCGTCTATGCGGATCCAGTTGGCAAAGTGAACGGCGCTGCCAGTGCAGCGGGGCTGGCCCAAACCGAAAGCTACGCCGCGCATTTGTCACATTTAGGTGAGGCCTATGAGCTGCTGGACGCGCAATCAATGCACGAACTGTCGGGCAGTCGGTACTATCGTGCAGGGCTTTATACGCCGGGCACATTGATGTTGCAGCCTGCGGGATATGTGCTTGGGTTGGCAGATGGATTGGTGGCCAAGGGTGTTGCGGTTTTTGAAAATACGCCTGTTCTGGGGTTTAAAAGGCAAGGGAATGATTGGGTGGTGCAGACCCCACACGGCGCAGTCACAACGCCGCAAATCATCCTTGCCACCAATGGTCACCTAGAAAGTTTTGGCATCGCAAAGGGACGGTTGGTGCAACTGTTTCTTTATGCCTCGATGACGCAAGAATTGGACAGTGATGCCTGTGCGCGACTTGGCGGTGCACCGCGCTGGGGGATCACGCCCGCCGACCCGATGGGCACGACAATGCGGCGCATCGATACGGCGCAAGGGGGCAATCGAATTATAACACGGACCTGCGCCAGCGTGCGCACGTCGATGGAAACGTCAGACGCAGATGTTGCACGGGCAGCCCGCGTGCAACGGCGCAAGTTTGATGATCGGTATCCCCAATTGGCTGGGGTAAAAATGGAATATGAGTGGGCAGGGCATTTGTGCCTGTCTTTGAACAGCGTTTCGGTGACGGGTGCGATTGAAGAAGGCGTGACTTCGGCCTGCGTCCAAAACGGGTTGGGGACAGCGCGGGGAACGTTGACAGGGATCGCAGCCGCAGAGACAGCCTGCGGGGAAACGTCTGATATTTCAGCACATTTTACTGCTGAGGCGGCGCCAAAGAAGCTGCCGCCCCAGCCTTTTGCACAGATTGGGGCGAATGCGTATTTGCGCTGGAAAGAATATTTGGCACGGGCGGAATAGGGCCTCCCACAGCACAGTCAGAAGCGAAGATCAGTAGTCCTGATTAAGCGCATCTGCCGCTGGAATTTCCCGCTCTCGTTTTGCGATATAGGCCAGCAACTCTTCGTTCTTGGCTTGGTCCAACGTCGGTTCCTGATACTCGCTCAATAACTTTTTGGCGTGGGTCAACGCCCGTTGTGTGATCTCAACGCTGCCTTCTGCGGCCCATTGCTCGATGGAGTTGTTGTCGAACATGTCGGGCATGAAAAATGCCTCTTGGAAATTGTCCTGCGTATGTTGATGCCCCAGATAATGCCCACCTGGACCGATATCCGTGACAGCAGACAAAGCCTCGTCGAAGTCGTGCCATTTCGGACCCTCGGCCATGCGATAGGCCATGGCGCATTGCTCTGAATCAACGATAAATTTGGCAACAGAACAGTGCATGCCAGCCTCGTTCCAGCCAGCCGAATGCCAGATATAGTTTGCCCCTGCGTGCATCACAGCCGACAGCGTTGTGGCGCTTTCATATCCCGCTTGTGCGTCAAAGGTCTTTGCGCCGCCCAATGTATTCGATGTGCGCCATGGCACGCCATAAAACCGCGCCATTTGACCGATCATAAAGTTCATGAGCGAGATTTCGGGCGTGCCTGCCATGGGGGCGCCAGATTTCATCGAAACGGTGGACAGGTAATGACCGTAAATCGCGGGTGCGCCACGTCGGATGACTTGGGTGTAGGCAAGAGCAGACAAAGCCTCGGCATTCAATTGCGCCACCGTTGCAGGAACGGACGCGGGCGTGTTTGCCCCGCCCAAAACGAAGGGGGAGCACAACACAGGCTGGTTGCGTTTGCAAAACGCCCGCATCGCACCAAGCATGGTTTCGTCCCACACAAGCGGCGAGTTGCCGTTGCAATTGCCCGTCACAACAGGATGGGTTTCCATGAACTCTTCGCCAAACAGAATGCCACACATGTCCATCACATCTTCGGCGTTTTTCGGGCTGGTCGTCATGCCCATGAACGTTTTGTCCGAATGTTTCATCGACGAATAGGTGATGCGCAAATGGCGTTGGCTGATCGGGTGATCATAGGGTTCGACGATGTGATGGGC
>CALLAV010000090.1 GCA_938001995.1 uncultured Amylibacter sp.
AGCGACCAAAAGCGAGATAGTGTAATCAGGAACGATCAATTGCACGACATAGCCTGTGTAGGCCCCCATCATGATATATTCGCCGTGCGCCATATTGATCACGCCCATCTGCCCAAAGGTGATCGCAAGGCCAATGGCGGCTAAAAAGTAGATGGATGCCAGCGACAACCCATCCAAGCCCAGATCAAGGGTCTGCGCCCAGCCTACACGCGTTTCAACGCGATCAAGTGTTGCCCGCGCTATGGCAGTGATTTCGGCGTTTTTCTCTGAATACACCTCGTAAAAAACGTGGGATTGCAATGCAGTATCAATATCTTGAGGAGTGACCAAGGGCGGAACAATGCCAGCGTTCGCTAGGGCGTCATAGGCTTGCGTGCGGGCCGCATCTGTTCCAAGTTGCGCGATGGGGACACCGCCGACACGCCCCTCTTCAATGTTCGCTTCAAGGGCGGTGCGGATCGCGTTCGCAGGAATGATTGCAGGGGCGAGCCCCGCTTTGACCAACGCTTCATAGCGCGCCTCTCGCTCATCCATCGGGTCGGTGACACTTGCGATGTTTGCGGCTGGCAAAGTCTTTGCAACACCCGATGTCGTCACCAAAATTTGGTTCAAAACCGCACGCGCCGCGACCGAGGTATCTTTGGACAAAGATTGAATTGCAGTGATGCGGTCAGCTTGGCCTTCTCCAAACCGTGCTGTCAGAAAGGTTATCAACTGTTCTTTGCGCGCACGGATCGAAGGAACGTCTTCACCTTTTAGCGAAGCCATCAGTGGCGCGAGCTGATCTGCACCGCCGCGCCGCGCGATGCTTTCAAGGGCACTCACCCTGCGCTTTGGATCAGGGTCGCTCAGTTGGAACTGCACAAGGGCTGTGCCAATGACACGCCGCACACCACCGTTGGGGCGGATTTGGATGTACCCATCGGGCGCAACCTGTGTTTCAACGCCCGTATCCACATCACGCAAAAGCAATGCATCACCTTGTTCAGTGCCAATAAAAAACACCCCCGATTCCATGTCTTTCCAGACGGATCGATCGGACCAGTGTTCCAGAAAAACGGGTACTTGGGGCAACCCAGACGCCACCAGATCATCTAAAGCCAAACCCACTGAACTGCGTGAGGGTTTGGTGATCTCATCCGTGTGTTTTTGAAGAAGAGATTGAAGATCTTGAGCCTGTAGCGCAAAGGCAGAAGCGAACAACCAGGCAAGGCCGATCAGGATACGAACCATAAGAGAATTGACCTTCAAGTGGGGTATTAAACTGTCTGGGCCTGCCAGAAAAGCAGGCCCAAAGCGGTGGTCTTAGTAGTTAGACGTCAACTGAACGCAGGTCTTGGTTTCGGTGTTGTACATACCGCATCCCAGCTCTTTCCAGTCGGACATCAGAACCGCAGATTCTGGTAAGAAGTCTGTCCACGCATCGCCTGGCACTTCTTTGGTCTGGCTGACGATGTCGAATTGGCCGTCCGCTCTGATTTCGCCAATCACGACGGGTTTGGTCAGGTGATGGTTTGGCAACATTACCGCCGTGCCACCTGTGAGGTTTGGGAATTCCTGCCCGTACATTGCCGTACGTACCGCATCCACATCCGTTGTGCCTGCTTGTTTGACCGCGTTCACCCACATGTTAAAGCCAATGTAATGAGCCTCCATCGGGTCGTTGGTGACACGTTGTGCACCTGCGTGGGCTTTCCATGCGGCAACCCATTTGTCATTGGCTTCGCTTTTGGCGGATTGGAAGTAATTCCACGCGGCCAAATGCCCGACGAGGTTGGATGTATCAAGGCCGGATAGCTCTTCTTCACCCACCGAGAACGCCACAACTGGGATGTCATCAGCGGAAATACCCGCAGCGGCCAGTTCTTTGTAAAAGCCGATGTTCGCATCGCCGTTAATAGTAGAGATTACGCCGACTTGGCTGCCGTCTGCGCCCAATTCAACAACATCTGCAACGATTGTAGACCAGTCGGAATGACCAAACGGTGTGTAGTTAACGAAGATATTTTCCTCGGCCACGCCTTTGTCGATCAGATACTGTTTCAGGATCTTGTTCGTCGTCCGCGGATAGACGTAATCCGTCCCCAGCAACGCAAATTTTTCGACGCCCAATTCGTCAATGAAATAGTCTGTGGCAGGAATGGCCTGCTGGTTTGGTGAGGCCCCAGTGTAAAACACATTGCGCGAGCTTTCTTCACCCTCGTACTGGACAGGGTAGAACATCAAACCGTTCAGTTCTTCCAAAACAGGCAGCGCGGATTTGCGTGACACAGACGTCCATGCACCAAAGATCACATCCACTTCGGACACAGTCAGCAATTCGCGCGCCTTTTCGGCGAACAAGGGCCAGTCAGATGCGGGATCGACGACAACGGCTTCTATCTGGCAATCAAGCAAGCCACCTGCTTCGTTTTGCTGTTTTATCAACAGCTCCATTGTGTCTTTCAACGTAGTTTCGGAAATGGACATAGTGCCCGACAGCGAGTGCAAGACTCCAACCTTGATTGGGTCAGCGCAGTCTGCGGTGGCAATGGATCCTGCGAACATCAAGCCCGCCGCAGAAAGAGTGAGTTTGGTAGAAAAAGTCATTGTGACATACCTTTTAGGCGTGCGGCACGGCCGTCGCCTTCTTGACGAACAGACGTCTTAGGCTAAGCTGAACCACACAGCGTTTGCTGTAGCTGCGGACAGGGTGGATCGTGCAAGATTGTCCTGTTCGCGGCGCTTCTGATCGAAGCCTGTGAAGCGTCAACTTTGCACCTTGAACGGACAAGTCTGCCGCAAAATGAATCTTCTTGTTTCAAGAAAAATGCTTACTATTTGAGCGTTTTTTCAGACGTGATCCACAAATTGAGCAACAAGCGCAGCGCAATATTTGAATGCGGTTCCGTGGTGCAACTGCGAAGAAATTTAGCCTAGGTAATTGATAGTATTACATAAAAACGAGAAACAAAGCCCGACTAGAGCGCTTCACGAAAAACCGCAGTCCTCAGATGGTGCGTGACAGGTCAGTAAACCCTAGTGCAGAGCGCGTTTCGCGAAAGGCTGATGCTCCAGCTTTTCGCAAAACGTTTTAATGGCCTCGCCTCGTTGTTTGAGCATTCGGTTGCGAGGGCTTGGCGGGTTTTGATGCCAAACTGGACGCCCCAAGCACTATCACTGTGATTTGGCCATGCAACATTCGACGTAATTTCTAAGTCAACATAAGCAAAATAGGACCCTAAATCAGCCAATCACCTTCGAAAGAAACGAGTCTACACGCTAGTTTCACCGGTGGTAAAATTGTTGCCTACAAAATGTTCATTTGCCCTGTCGTGGCACATTGTTTTGGCCATATCCTTGCAAAACCCAGACGCGGTTCTTTGGTACGCGTTGCACTAAGCCCGTAAACCTGTAGTCTTCACAGATGACCACAGATCAGACGCACTTTAGCGAGATGCAAACACCCGACGGTGTGCGCGCCCCCTATTCCCAATACGACGGATGGTTTTCAGACCAAGACAAAGCTCGCCTGTCCAAGAAGGCACGCGAGGCCGAGGCTTTCTTTCGGCGAACAGGGATCACATTCAATGTTTATGGGGACAATGACGGCGAAGAACGCTTGATCCCATTCGATCTTGTCCCGCGCATTCTGTCCAACAAAGAATGGGCCAAACTGTCCAAGGGGATTGATCAACGGGTGTGTGCGATCAACGCATTCCTTCATGATATTTACAACCGCCAAGAAATTTTGCGCGCCGGCATCGTCCCCACTGAATTGATCGCCCAAAACGAAGCGTTTTTGCCAGAAATGATGGATTTCAGTCCACCCGGTGACGTTTACACCCACATCGTAGGCACGGATGTTGTGCGTACGGGTGAAGACGATTTCTTTGTGCTAGAAGACAACGCGCGCACGCCTTCGGGTGTCAGCTACATGCTCGAAAATCGCGAGACGATGTTGCAGATGTTCCCGGAATTGTTCTCGAAGATCAAAGTGCAATCCGTTGGCAATTATCCCAAACACTTACGCCGCTCGCTTGAGGCCTGTGCGCCCAAATCTGCGAGCGAACGGCCCTGCGTTGCGATTTTGACGCCGGGCATTCACAATTCAGCCTATTTCGAGCACAGTTTTCTGGCCGATCAAATGGGCGTGGAGTTAGTGGAAGGCCATGACCTGCGGGTTGTGGACGGCCATATCGCCATGCGCACCACTCGTGGGTACAAAGTGATCGACGTTCTGTATCGGCGTGTGGATGACGATTTTTTGGATCCGTTGACCTTTAACCCCAACTCAATGTTAGGCGTGCCTGGCATCATGGATGTGTACCGCGCTGGTAATATCACAATTACCAACGCACCCGGAACAGGGGTTGCAGATGATAAGGCGATTTACAGTTACATGCCCGACATCGTCGAGTTCTACACTGGCGAGCGGGCGATCCTGAAAAACGTAGAAACCCATCGCTGTTCTGAACCACAGACGCTGAAATATGTGCTCGATAACCTTGCTGATCTGGTCGTGAAAGAAGTTCACGGCTCTGGCGGATACGGAATGCTTGTCGGCCCTGCCGCCAGCAAAAGAGAGTTGTCAGATTTTGCAGCCAAGTTGAAATCCAACCCTGCCAACTATATCGCGCAGCCGACGCTTTCGCTTTCGACCGTGCCAATTTTCACGAAGAAAGGCCTCGCGCCGCGCCATGTGGATTTGCGTCCCTTCGCGCTTGTGTCCCCGAGCGGTGTGGATATTACACCCGGCGGCTTGACCCGTGTTGCGCTGAAAGAAGGCAGCTTGGTCGTGAACAGCAGCCAAGGTGGCGGCACCAAAGACACTTGGGTCTTGGAGGACTGATGTTAGGTAAAACCGCAGGTGGTCTCTATTGGATGTTTCGCTATCTGGAGCGGGCCGAAAACACGGCCCGTTTGATCGAAGCAGGCTTTCGCATCGCATTGACCCGATCCACAGACGCCGAGGCAGAGTGGAAATCCGTTGTTACGACATCTGCCACACAGGCAGGATATGACGCAAAATACGACAGTTATGAAAGCGCCCATATAATTGATTATTTGTTGCGTGATGCAGAAAACGCAAATTCTGTCTTATCGGTGATCAAAATGGCCCGCGACAATGCGCGGTTGGTTCGCACGGCGTTGACAACCGAAGTGTGGTCAGCCGTGAATGAAACGTGGATGCTGTTCACCGAGGTTCTAAAGTCGCCCGTACCCGAGGTGGACCTGCCCCAGGTTCTTTCGACCATCCGCCAACAATCCGCGCTGGTGCGAGGAGCTTTGCTTGGCACAATGTTGCGCAATGACACGTTCCACTTTTGCCGCATCGGGACGCATATTGAACGAGCGGACAACACGGCGCGTATTATCGATGTCAAATACTTCTCGCTTTTGCCGACCACGTCGCGGGTTGGGGGGCGGTTGGACAATGTGCAATGGGAAACGCTGTTGCGATCCGTTTCGGCCCATCGCTCGTTTCGGTGGGCGGTTGAAGAGGATTTTACCGCCGCAGGCGTCGCCAGTTTCTTGATCCTTGATCGCCGCATGCCGCGTTCGCTGTCGTTTTGCGCCCAAGAGATTATTGGAAGTCTAAACAATCTCGCCGAGGATTACGGTGCGAAAATGCCCTGTCATGATTTGGCGGATGCCATGGGTGCGCGTTTGTTGAACCGTGATATTTCATCCATTTTTGACGAAGGACTGCACGAGTTTTTGAACGCGCTTGTTTTGGATGCGGCGTCGCTTGGTCAGCAGATCGAGCAAGACTATCGGTTTGCAAACTGATGCTGCTTCGGATCACACACAAAACGCAGTACAGCTATTCACAACCTGTGGATTATGCGCTGCAAAAGGTCCGCCTGACGCCGCGCAGTTCTGCCATTCAGGACATTTCTGATTGGGAGGTGACGGTAGACGGCGGCAAAGTCGAAGCCAGCTATTCAGATCATTACGGAAACCATGTCGATCTTGTTAGCATCGAACAAGGTGCGCAGAACCTGATTGTAACCGCAACAGGCACAGCCAACACTCAAGACACGGCGGGCGTGTTTGGTAAAGTGTATGGCCGTGCGCCGCTGTGGCATTTCCAACAATCCACCCCTTTGACCACCCCAGCATTCAGCATGGCATCGCTTGCGGCGATATTGGAAGAGCACGACACGCAGCTAGCGGGGCTCCATGCTTTGTCAGCTGCGATATTAAGCGTAACACCCTATCAAGTTGGCGCAACGAATTCGGAAACCACTGCTGCGGCGGCCTTGGCCCTTGGGGCGGGCGTGTGTCAGGACCATGCGCATATCTTTATTACTGCGGCACGCATCGCAGGTCTTCCTGCACGCTATGTTAGTGG
Source organism: uncultured Amylibacter sp. (assembly GCA_938001995.1). Taxonomy (GTDB): domain Bacteria; phylum Pseudomonadota; class Alphaproteobacteria; order Rhodobacterales; family Rhodobacteraceae; genus Amylibacter. The sequence continues at coordinate 6,338 of CALLAV010000090.1, forward strand.
ATACTTGATGATGGACGACCGCGTCGATCAAGACGCCAGCCACGCTTGGGCGGAAGCCCATGTTGACGGCGTTGGCTGGGTCGGTTTTGATGTATCGAACGGGATCTCGCCTGATGAACGCTATGTGCGCATTGCCATAGGCCGCGACGCACAGGACGCCGCGCCAATTTCTGGGCTTAGAATGGGTCAATCGGACGAAGCGATGATTGTATCTTTGCAGGTGCAGCAGTAAGCAGGCCTGAAGATTAGGCAAAGGACTGCTTGAAATGACATATTGTGTGGCCATGCGGATCAATCGCGGTTTGGTGTTTATGTCTGACACGCGCACCAGCGCGGGTGTCGACAACTTTGCTGTCAGCCGTAAAATGTTCACATGGACGGAACCGGGCGAGCGTAAGATCACCATCATGACTGCGGGCAATCTTGCGACAACGCAATCCATGATCAGCTTGCTCGAAGAACGTTCTAAATCTGTCGAAGACCGCGACCCGAGCATCCTGCGCGAAAAGACCATGTTTCAGGTGGCACGACTGGTGGGCTCGACTTTGAAAGAAGTGATCACGTCCAGCAGCCCGAATGGCCAAACGTCCGAGGATAAATTCCGTGCCTCTGTCCTTGTAGGTGGGCAAATCAAGGGGGGGCATCCGACCATCTTTCTTGTCTATCCCGAAGGCAACTTCATCGAAATCACCGAGGACACGCCCTATCTGCAAATCGGCGAAACCAAATACGGCAAGCCGATCCTTGTGCGGGCTTATGACCCTAATCTGACGTTTGAAGAGGCGTTAAAGTTGTTGTTGGTGTCGTTTGATTCCACTGTGAAAGCCAACCTTGGTGTGGGTCTGCCGTTTGATGTCGAAGTCTATGAAACGGATTCATATTCGTCAGAACGCCAAAAGCGAATAGAGGCGACGGATGAAACATACCAAACGATATCAGAGGGTTGGGGTGACGCATTGCGCGAAGCCTTCACAAAACTGCCCAGCTATTCTATTTAATCGGCCTCCCTTTTTGCGAGCGTACCAACCATGTCCGATCCATCCAATTCTGTAGACCTTTTCGTGATAGGCGGCGGCATCAATGGCTGCGGTATCGCGCGGGACGCGGTTGGTCGTGGATATTCCTTAAAACTGGCAGAAATGAACGACTTGGCATCGGCCACGTCTTCGGCATCGACAAAACTGTTTCACGGCGGCCTGCGGTATCTGGAATACGGAGAAATCCGTTTGGTGCGCGAAGCTTTGATCGAACGCGAAACCTTGCTGCGGGCCATGCCCCATATCAGTTGGCCGATGCGCTTTGTGCTGCCGTACCATGCAGATATGCGGTTTGATTCCGATACGCCAGCATCCCGCTTGTTGTCGCTGGTCATGCCCTGGATGAAGGGTCGCCGCCCTGCGTGGATGATCCGCCTTGGGCTGTTTTTGTATGACAATCTGGGTGGGCGAAAAATCTTACCCGCCACCAAAACGCTGACCCTAAAGAACACGCCAGAAGGCGCACCGCTTGAGGATCGTTTTGAAAAGGCGTTTGAATATTCCGATTGCTGGGTTGAAGATGCCCGCCTTGTGGTTTTGAACGCACGCGATGCCGCCGCGCGGGGTGCGCAAATCATGGTGCGCACGAAGGTGATCTCTGCCAGCTACAACGACGGCTTGTGGCACATCACAACCGAAGGGCCAGATGGCACGATAGTACATACAGCAAGGATGATCGTGAACGCAGGTGGTCCTTGGGTCGAAGATCTGATTTACAAAACCATCCGACTGAATTCCACAGAAGGCATCCGCCTTGTTCGCGGCAGTCACATCGTCACCAAACGGCTGTATGATCATGACAAATGCTATTTCTTCCAAGGCGAAGACGGGCGCATCATTTTCACCATTCCTTATGAAGATGATTTCACCCTTATCGGCACGACTGATGCGGATCACAGTGGTGCGGATACACGGCCCATATGTACGTCCGAAGAAACGGAATACCTCCTCGAATTCGCAAATGGGTATCTGAAACAAGACCTCACAACGGACGATGTGGTCTGGACCTATGCGGGGGTACGGCCGTTGTATGAAGACGGCGCCAGCTCGGCCAGTGCTGCAACCCGCGAGTATGTTTTGCGCGTGAACACGTCGATGGGTGGGCCAGTGCTGAACGTGTTTGGCGGTAAGATTACGACCTATCGCAAACTGGCCGAAGCGGCAGTCGCTAAGATCAACGAAACGTTAGGTCATAGTGGCACAGATTGGACGGCGGGCGTTGCAATGCCCGGCGGTAATTTCCCTGTCAGCGGCGTGGCTGATTTGCGGCAATCCCTTGCCAAACAGTTGCCGTTTCTATCAGCCCAAACCATCGCACGTTTGATCCGCCAGTATGGGACCGAGGCAGCGGCTATCTTCATGGATGCGGTCTCTGCCGCCGACCTTGGATCGGATTTTGGCAGCGAGATTTACCAACGAGAGCTTGACTGGGCCATTGCAAATGAATGGGTACGAAGCGGTGAGGATTTTCTCTGGCGGCGTTCAAAACTTGGTTTGCGCACAACGGCTGAGCAACAAGCACAAATTGACACATATTGCCGCGAAGTCTCTGGTAATGTTACTTAATTCGGTTCTGCAAAACCGCGGTGGCTGCGTTGAACAGTGCCACGTCCCGCCCCGCTCGCGCCGAAAGCTGCGCACCTTCTAATAAGGCCAAGGTTGCCGCAGCCTCCCTCTTTGGGTCAGTTACATCTGAAATGGTTTCGTCCGCTTGCCCCTTGGCAAAAACCGTTTCCAACCAGACCAGCATCATACGCCGGAAAGCAGCCATGTGTGCAATTGCTTCATCGGACAACCCATCGCGACTGACAGAAAAGGCGACACACAGGCACAGGCTTTGCCCACCGTTGAGCGCATCTGCGTAACGTTCAATCAAGGCCGCCAATCGCGCGCCGCCTGCGGTTTTTTCAGTGTCTATTTTTGCACAAACTTGGCGAAAAATTTCTTGATACCGCGCGATCAAAGCGACGGATAAATCCGCCTTGCTTGGGAAATGGTAATGAATGCTCGCCTTGCGAATACCCACCTCCGCTGCCAAATCGGCATAGCTGAAGCCGTCAAATCCATTGCGCCGCGCAGCAGATTCCGCTGAATTCAGAAGCGCGGTTTTAGTATCCACCGTCATACCACTTCGCTTTCTAGGTTTAGGGCAGCAAAAGCCATTTCTGCCGCTTCCAATGCGCCTTCCAAATACCCGCCAAAGGCTGTTGCAACCTCGGTTCCACCGAACAACAGTTGCCCCTCCCAAAGCCCTCTTAACGCTGGGGGCAAGCCATAGGATGGGTGCGCGTACATGGGCGCGCGATCAGCGATTGTTGCTGTGTGCCGATCAAAGGCCCAATCCTTCAGAAATAAGTCCTTGGGATCAGACGCTTTGGCTCCAAACAACCGCACAAATTGCGCAATGCAATGGGACCGCAGAGCATCCGCATCCAACCGACAATCAGGCGGTACGCCAATAAAACCAAACAGCGCCCCAAGGCTATCGTCCATCGGGGATGCATCGTGGATTTCCACCATCGGTCCGTGTCGGCTCATGGCGTCACCTGACAGACCCGCGTCACGCCAAAAAGGTCGATCGTATACGGCGATTGCTTTGGCTTGCCCCGCCATCCACGTCGGCACAAGGGCCATCGCTTCCATGATTTCTGGCGACAAAGCTGGCTGATATGCCAAATCCGCAGCAATACGCGGCGGCACGGCCAAAACGACACGACGGGCCGAAATCTTTTCACCTTTTGCGGTCGTTGCAACGATTGCGGCCTTGTCGTTTTGAAGGGCTGAGACCTCTTGCCCCAAACGCACGGCCCCTTGCGGCAATCCCTGCGCCAGTCCGTCAATCA
>CALLAV010000091.1 GCA_938001995.1 uncultured Amylibacter sp.
CCCACATTCAGCCGCGCCGTGCCATCATCATCCAGCGACAACGTCCGAATACCAACGTTAAACGCAGACGCCCCATCAGGGCCAATCCATCCGATAGAGCCGCAATAAATATCCCGCGCCTCCTCTTCCAGATCGTTGATCACTTCCATCGCACGAATTTTCGGCGCGCCTGTGATCGACCCACAGGGAAACAACGCTGTAAACATCTCGCCAATGCTGACGCCCGCACGCATCTGCGCCTGCACCAGCGACGTCATTTGATGCACGGTGGCATAGCTTTCGACGGTAAACAATTCTGGCACCTTCACGGACCCCAGCTCCGCCACACGGCTGATATCATTGCGCAGCAGGTCCACAATCATCAGGTTTTCCGCGCGGTTCTTTTCGTCGCTGCCAAGAAATGCTTTTAGTTCCGCATCCTCTGCGTCCGTTTTGCCACGGGGCACGGTCCCTTTCATTGGGCGGGTGGAAATCACGCCCTCTGCATCCACACGGTAGAACAATTCAGGCGAGCGAGACACAAGCACAGGCCCCTCTCCTAAATTCACGATCCCGCCGTAGTTCACAGGCTGCACTCGGCTCAACGCGCCAAACAAACCCTCTGCCGTACCACTCCACTTGGCCCGCATCGGAAATGTCAGGTTTGTCTGATAAAAATCCCCAAAGGCGATGTATTCCGCCACTTGATCAAACGCTTTTGTGTAAGTCAGTTCATCCCAAACCGGCGTCGGCGCGGACAGTTTTGCGCGATCCTGCTCTGCCTCAACCTTCGTCAGCACAGCCGCCGTCGCCGCGTCATCAGGCCCGTCAAAAACACCGAAACACACCAGCGGAGAGCGCCGTTTTGAAGGCATGCGCTGCGCCAATTTAGGCTCCAACGCATACCCCAATTCGTAACTCGCGAACCCTGCCAGCCACTTGCCCGCATCCTTAGCGGCCTGCATCTGCTCAAACGCCGCCGGCACATCATCCGCATCCCACGCCACGATCATCGCGTTAGGTGCTGCAAACGCCTGCGTCCGCCCATCTGGGCCAAATTCAAAAAGGATATAGGGTGCATCAGTCATCTTGTTTCCTAGATCACCCGTTTGGGATGAAAAACAAGTCAAATCCGCTGATTATTTCACCAAACCCGTCTCTTTCAGCATCCCGCGCCGTTTGGCCTCGTAATAATAGCCGCGCGAATACCATTTCACTGCTGTATCGAAACTACCATCGGACAACAGCCACGCGCCTCGCAGATACTTGCCCGCGTAAATCAGGTTCGTCTCTGCATCCAGCAGATCATTCGGTTGCCCTTTAAATCCCATGCTGCGCGCAGTGGGTACAGAAATTTGCAACAACCCCCAATAAAGCCCGTTGCGCGCCGCAGGATTATGCGTGCTTTCGCGCACAGCCAGTCGATGCACCAAATCCACAGGCAGTTCATAAACCGCCGCGTATTTCTCGATCAATGCCCTCAATTCGGGCGTTTCATTCGGAAACAGCGGCGTGTCGCGCTTGCTAACAGCCTCTGCCTTGCCCCGCCGACGGCCACAGCCCATCAGCGTCAGCGCCAAACCCGCAATCATAAGTCGTCGATGTATCATGTATCTGCCCTTTTTGCGGCTGACTAGCACGGCAAGGCGCAGCGCCGCACGAAAAACACACCGATCCCGAAAACCAGCAAACCCCTGCCGAACCACTCAGATATGCGTGCGCAACTCCAACCGCTCAGGCACATCCAAATGCGGCGTGGCGCAAAACTGGATCAGCCGCACGTCATCGCCGACAATTTCAAACCGATGCACCGAGGTATGCGCGATCTTCAAAAACACATCAGTCTTACGCGCCATATCAAGGTCCAGCGCAACCGCCATCAGCGTGGCAATCACACCCGTTGAACTGACAATCACTGTTCGATCAGAAGACGCCGCAACCTGTCGCACGCTGTCCAGAATGCGGCCCCGAAAATCGGCGTAACTTTCTAGATCATTGCCTACCTCGGCCCGCGACCACGCTCCCAGAACGTCGCGCACATGGGTTTGAAATTCTTCTTGGCTGGTCGGAACCGCCAGATTGCTGTTTTCTTTCAAAAATCTCGCTAAGCCGAAGTAATCCATTTCGTTCAAACGGTCGTCCTGCTCATAGACGACACCGTCCAACCCCAAAGAGCGCCCCGTTTCGATCTGCCGCCGCATGGTGCCTGACAAAACCCGATCAAACCCACCGAAATCTGCCCAATATTCCCCCAACCAAGCCGCCTGTTGGTGCCCCAATTCGGACAGCTTGTCATAAGAGGCCTCATCCTTCGCCCCCGTCTGCGCCTGCCCGTGGCGGACCATCGTAATCTCTGTCATTCTGCTCAATCCTTCATCTTGCGGTCGGTCTTCGCAAATAAGCCCGAAAACCACAAGCAATTCCCCTTGAACCACCGCCTCATCTGACTATAACCACGACAATTTGCAATTGCCGCCGAATCCATTGCGCCCCTGCGCGGTGATGACACGCGGCCAAGCCTTGGGGCCCGACATGCCAAAAAGAACCGATATTGATACAGTGATGATCATCGGGGCTGGCCCCATTATTATCGGTCAGGCCTGCGAGTTCGATTATTCTGGCGCACAGGCCTGTAAGGCGCTGCGCGAAGAAGGCTACCGTGTCGTTCTGGTCAACTCCAACCCTGCCACGATCATGACAGACCCGAACATGGCCGATGCCACTTATATCGAGCCGATCACCCCCGAAGTTGTCGCCAAGATCATCGAAAGAGAACTTACTGCGCGCCCTGACGAAAAGCTGGTGCTGCTGCCGACCATGGGCGGGCAAACCGGCCTGAACACGGCGCTTGCGTTGGATGAAGACGGCACGCTGGAACGCCTGCAAATCGAACTAATTGGCGCAGACCGCAAAGCCATTGAAATGGCCGAAGATCGCAAGCTGTTCCGCGAAGCGATGGATCGTTTGGGTATCGAAAACCCCAAAGCCACGATTGCCGAGAGCATGGAAGACGCGATGGCCGCGATCAACGAGGTTGGTCTGCCAGCGATCATAC
>CALLAV010000092.1 GCA_938001995.1 uncultured Amylibacter sp.
GGGCGCGGGCTGCCGTCTTTATGCGCAAAGGTCACCGCTTGCCCGTCAATTTCCAACAGAATCCCACGTGCTTTTGGATCGAGCGCCTCTGGCGTTATCTGAAATCCAACGTTGGGCACAGGCGAGCCTGCAAAGAACGCATCACGGATCAGCGCGGCCCGTTGCAACTGTGTCAGAACCGCTTGGGATATGCCCAGATCCTGACCGTTTACCTTCTTAAAGGTCCACGGGCTTTTGCGCGTATCCACATGCTTTGACAGATTCTCTTTGAAGAATTTGTCGATCTCTCCGTTCGGGGCAAACAACTGTGCAAATTCCGTCAGGCTCGCGTCCGTGCGCGCACGGCGTTTGAAGGGATAGGTGTTCGTCGTGACCCGCTGGCACAACGGCAGAACAGTTTCCTGCCAACGTGCATTAATCCCTGCGCGAGTGCCTTCGGTGATGTTGCCGCTCGATCCAACCGTGATCTGCGTCGACCACCGTTTCATCGGCCCCGCCGAAATCCGCCCAGCAGCAGCCTGGAACCGTGGCAACGCGGTAGAGGTCTCGTTCGGATTTCCAACACCACCTGCAAAATTCAGGTTCGACAGGTCTTGGTACACCTCTTTCAGGATATCAATCAGCTCATCCAACTGGGAAGGCTGCCCATCTTGGGACGCCGTCAACTGCTGCAGCCACGCGTAATGATCCTCGACAAATTTGCCCGGCGGATCGGCTTTCTTGCCAGTCTCACGCTCTTGCGCCTCAGCCATGGCATCAAGGAAAATGCGGCTGTCCGTCGTCAGTTTGCGGCGGATCAATCGCCCACCCAACGTCGTCGCGCCCGCTTGTGCTCCTGATGTAGCATCCGCTTCGGTCCGGTCCTCTGTCAGCCGCGTTTCAAAGGCAATTGCTTCTAGCACATTTGCAATGGGCGAGGTCGCGCCAGACAATACATTGGTCACTTCAACTGCGTTCGCCAAACTGCCCATCGGGATTATATCGATGTCACCGAGCAACGTGTCATACTGCAAAACAAAATCGTTGTAATACAAGTCCAGCACATCACGGCTCAGCGCGATCAGCGCCGCTTGCGATTGCTCAATCTGACCCGCTTCGCCCAGAACCCAGCTTTCACGTTGAATGCGCGACGCCACGGCCAAAGCCTCGGCCAAGAACACGCCGTGGAACCCGTCATAAGTGTAAATTCCTTGGATGCCATCGTTCAACTGCTTGCCAGACGACCGTGACAAAGCGCGTGTAATTGCCGGGCCACCGATATCCGTCAAACGCCATTCGGGAAGTTCCGCAGCCGCCGCTGAATTGATGATCCCGTTGTAAACGCGTTGCGATTGCGGCATCTGCGTCAGCACCCCTTGCACCGCCGTCACCAAATCATCGTTCAACGCAATCGGCGCCATCGGCGCAGACATCAACGCATCCAAATGATCCTTCAGATCAGCCCGCAGATCCTCGCGGTTGGCATCGGGAAACGCTTGTTCCCAATCCGATTGCATCCAGTTTGAAACCAATTCGCGGTTCAATGGACCCACTTGCCCAATGGTCAGATAGACCTTCAACGCCTCGTACAACAAATCCGCATTGTTGATATTCGCCTGCATCTGCTGTTCCAAACGCAGCAACAGGCGCGGCAAGAAGTGATGGTTCAACCCCGCGCGATACGTCAAGCGTTCTTGGTTGCCGAGCACCTTGCCTTGGTACAAACCCCAGCCCAACCCATCAGGGCGCGGGCGGTCTGTGATCGTCGGATTGTTCGGCAAATCCCGCAAGATATTCAGCGCAGGCACCGTGGACACCAGATCAGAATCGCCAATCGGGCTAGCAGGAATCTGCGCGGCCGCCACGCGGTAGTCCTCAACCTGTTTCTGTGTCTGCGCAATCATATCCGCATTGCCAAGATAGCTGCGCACCCACATCGTGCCCATGAATCCAGCCGCCAAAATCACAGCCGCGATTGCACCCCATTTGGTGATGCGATAGCGCCGCTCGACCTTATCATCCGCCGAAACCAAACCCGCCTCGCGGAAGATTACACCGTCAAACAGCTTTGTCAGGAAATACGACCGACCCGTCCCTTGACCCGACCCAATCGCCTGTCGGCCAATGCCGAAGGTCCGTGCCATGCCCATCATTAAACGGTCTATCGGCGTGCCTTCTTGCGTGCCTGATGTGAAATAGACACCGCGCAGGAATTGCTTGTGCTCATAGGTGTTGTCTTGGAACAGCTCGTTCAGGAAATCCCGCGCCGTACCGCGCACTGACGCCACCTGCGACGGGAAACTCGCGATCATAGACCGTCGCGCAGGATCGCTCTCGGCTTGCATTTTTTCCAGCGATTGCATGTTGAGGCGTTCAACCAACAAGGAAAATTCATCGTCAAAACCCACCATCGGCGACTTTTTCGATTTTGCCTTGGCCATGGGCAAGGTGAATCCCCAAACCTGCTCGCGTTCGGCCTTACCAATGCCTTCGTAAAATTCGTTAAAGCCTGCGATCAAATCGGCCTTAGTGAACAGCACATAAACAGGGAAACGCACACCCAGTTTTTCGCGCAACTCGTGCAAACGCCGTCGCACCGCAGCCGCATGGCCCTTTTGCGTGACCTCGTCTTGCATTGACAAATCTGACAGGGAAATCGCCACCAACGCGCCATTGATGGGCTGCCGTTTACGGTGCTTTTTCAGCATGTTGAGGAATCCAAGCCACGCCGCATTGTCCGCCTCTGCGTCACTTTCTTGCGTAGTATAGCGCCCTGCCGTATCCACCAGAACCGCGTTGTCCGTAAACCACCAATCGCAGTTGCGCGTGCCACCGACACCGCCAATGGCCTCTTTGCCCATCTCATCGGCCAGCGGGAATTGCAGACCTGAATTCACAATGGCTGTTGTCTTGCCCGCACCTGGAGGGCCGATGATTATATACCACGGCAGCTGATACAGATGCTTGCGACCGCCCTTGGATTTGCGCAGCATGGTCATCGCGCTCTTCAACTTGTCGCGCATCTCGCCCAGCTCGGCGACCACCACTTCGTCTTCGTCGTCCAGCCCCACATCTTCGGCGGCGGTGACAATGTCATCCGCAAGGCTCTCGTCTTTCTTCTTGGTGCGCAGCAGCAGGATCAAAATGATGATGAGCGAGAAGATCCACATGATCGCAAGGCCGACCAAACTGCCAATCAACCCTTCAAACGGACGGCTTTCGCCAAACGCCAAATAGGCCCCAAGGAACCACAAGCTCAGCGACAGGATAACCGTTACAATCAGCGTGATGCCAATCCCAGATCCCAGTGCAGACAGAATTTTACGCATTACAATAATTCCTCGCGCACCAGCACAATTTCGATGCGGCGGTTTGTAGCCCGCCCTTCAGCGGTTTTGTTCGTGGCAATCGGCTCTTTGTCAGACCGTCCTTCGGCCCGAAGGCGTTTGGG
>CALLAV010000093.1 GCA_938001995.1 uncultured Amylibacter sp.
GAAAACTCGTCAAAAGCTTCAAGCGCCTTGGCGCCGTAGGCAATGGATGGGCCGCCGCCCATGTAGCCGATCATTTCTAGCGCTTCGCAGAGTTCTGCGCGGGTTGTACCGAGCCGTACGAGGGATTTGACGTGGAAGCCGATGCAACTGTCGCACCGCGTGGATATTCCGATACCTAGCGCAATAAGCTCTTTGGTTTTTTCGTCCAGCGCGCCATTTTTCTTGGCCGCAGCAGACATGGTGTTAAACCCTTTGAACATCTCGGGCGTTTCCTTTTGCAAAGCCCCGATACGCCCCATCGTGTCGTTCAGAAATGTGGTCCAGCTCATGATGTGCCCTTCCCTATTTGCTTTCGTCTGATCCCATTTTGCGTTCCAGCCAACGCACAAAGAAGCTGATGATCAGCACCAGAACGAGGTATTCAAGGATCAGAAGTGTGTAGATTTCAAGCGGCCGGTATTCCGTCACCACCAATTCGTTCGCGCGACGGGTCAGTTCCTGCATCCCAATAACGGACGCAAAAGCGGACATCTTCACGATGTAAATGAACTGGTTCGCAAGCGGCGGCAAAATGCGGCGGATCGCTTGGGGCAAGATCACATAGCGCATGGTTTGCCCATAGGTCAGACCCACGGTCTTGGCGGCCTCTGTCTGGCCTTTGTTGATCGACTGAATGCCCGAACGGTAAATCTCGGCGGTAAAGGCGCTGTCGGAAATGGCGAGCGTGATGATCGCCCCCCAAAACGCGTCGATGCTGACGTTGATGCCGATGGATTTAAGGACAACTGGCAGTCCGTAAAACACCCAGAACAGCATAGGCAGCAGCGGGATCGCCCGCACAAATTCGATATAGATACGAGACGGCAGACGGATCCAACGGTTCGACGACATGCCAGGCAGCGCCACCATCATCCCAATCGCCATCGACATAAACGCAGCAATAACGGACAACAGGATCGTCGCGCCAAACCCGTTTAGCAAAAAGCGAATGTTGCTTGCGCCGTTTTTCGTTGTGGGATCAATGACATACCAACCCCAATTGCCACTGGATGAACAGCCAGCGAGCACAAACAACGATCCCAGTAAAAGTGCGGTTCTAAACGTCATGATACCGCCCTCAATGCTGCAAAATTTGGCTGAGGAACTGCTTACACCGTTCCGATTTGGGCGCTTCAAAGAACTGTTCTGGCGTGCCCGTTTCCACAATGGCTCCGTGGTCCATGAATATCATCCGATCCGCCGCTTTACGCGCGAACCCCATTTCATGAGTCACCACAATCATGGTCATCCCCTCTTCAGCCAGATCCACGATCACATCAAGCACTTCGGAAATCATCTCGGGATCTAGCGCCGAAGTCGGTTCATCAAACAGCATGATTTTTGGTTCCATGCACAAAGACCGCGCAATCGCCACGCGCTGTTGCTGCCCGCCTGACAATTCGCTCGGTTTTTTGTGCGCCTGATCAGGGATGCGCACCCGCTCCAGATATTGCATCGCACGGGCCTCGGCATCCGCTTTTGACAGGCCGCGCGCTTTCATCGGACCCAAGGTCAAGTTTTGCAAAATCGTCAGATGCGGAAACAGGTTGAACTGTTGGAACACCATGCCCACCTCGGATCGGATCGCATCGATGGATTGACTGTCCACCATTTCAATTCCATCCACCGAAATCAGCCCGGAATCCTTTGCTTCCAAAGAGTTAACACACCGAATGAGCGTTGATTTTCCCGATCCAGACGGCCCGCACACCACCACGCGTTCGCCATGGTCTACCGTTAAATCAATGTCCTTGAGCGCCTGATAATCCCCGTACCATTTGTTCAAACCTTTGATCTCGATTGCGTGCGCGTCACCCGGCATGAATAGCTCCTTGAACATTCGTCCAAATACATTAGCTTTTAGCGCCTAACCCAAAAGGGCAATAAACGCGCGTCTTACAGACCTATCTGGCTGCCAGCGCGAAAACTAGGAGAAATCATGCGTATTTTGAAAAAACTGAGCCTCGCGCTCGCTGCTGCGACGGCTCTTATGGGGGCACCTGCCTTCGCTCAATCGGCGCTAAACGACATTCTAAGCAACGGGGTGCTGAAAGTTGGCACAACTGGCGATTGGAACCCAATGTCGGTTCGCGACCCCGCCACAAACAAGTACAAAGGCTATGACATCGATGTGATGACACAGCTGGCCACTGACATGGGCGTAGAGCTGGAGTTCGTGCCAACAGACTGGAAAACACTGGTGAACGGCGTCGTTGCTGGCAACTATCATATGACGGGTTCGGCATCGATCAGCCCAGCACGCCTAAAGGCCGCTGGCTATTCGTCGAGCTATATTTCCGTGGAAATCCTGCCGTTTACAACAACGGACAAAGCCGACAAATTTACAGGCTGGGACAGCATCAACCAAGCGGACGTAAAGGTCGCCACAACCCTCGGCACAACATTCGAAAAGCTGGTGCGTGAATGGTTCCCAAATGCAGAAATCGTTGTGGTTGAAGCGCCTGCACGTGGCTACCAAGAGGTTCTTTCAGGTCGTGCAGACGTGTTTGTAACGTCCAACATCGAAGGCTCAACACTGGTAGAGAAATTCCCGAACGTGGCGCAAGTTGGTGTGGAAAGCGCACGTGCGCCAACGCCAATCGCGATGCTGTTGCCACAGACCGATCAGGTTTGGATCAACTATGTGAACAGCTGGATCGAGCTGAAAAAGACCCAAGGGTTCTTTGAAACAACAGCCGCAAAGTGGGGCCTGTAAGGTCCACCGCATTCGGTAAGATTTTAAGCGGCGCTGCATTCCAGCGCCGCTTTTTGTTAATTTCCTAAAATGGTTGGCAAGCGCAATCCCTGCTCGCGCGCACAAGCAACCGCATCGGCATAGCCCGCATCCGCATGGCGCCAAACGCCCGACGCAGGATCGTTCCACAACACGCGCTCCAAACGCGCCGCTGCATCGTCCGTACCATCCGCACAGATCACCATACCCGCGTGCTGGCTAAATCCCATGCCAACACCGCCCCCATGATGCAACGACACCCATGTCGCCCCTGACGCCGTGTTGATCATCGCATTCAACAAAGGCCAGTCAGACACTGCATCAGAGCCATCCATCATCGCCTCTGTTTCGCGGTTGGGCGAGGCCACGGACCCGCTATCGAGGTGATCGCGGCCAATCACAACGGGCGCGGACAATTCGCCACTGCGAACCATTTCATTGAAGGCCAACCCTGCCTTGTGCCGATCCCCTAGCCCGATCCAGCAGATCCGCGCAGGTAACCCCTGAAAAGCAATCCGTTCTTGCGCCATATCGAGCCAGTTGTGCAGATGCGTATTTTCAGGAAATAATTCCTTCATCTTGGCGTCAGTTTTATAGATATCTTCTGGATCACCGGACAAGGCACACCAGCGGAATGGGCCGACACCGCGACAGAACAGCGGACGAATGTATGCCGGCACAAACCCCGGGAAATCAAAGGCATTTTCCAGCCCCTCTTCCAGCGCCACTTGACGAATGTTGTTGCCATAATCGAGCGTTGGAACACCCGCATTCCAGAAATCCACCATCGCCTTCACATGGGTTTTCATAGACGCCCGCGCGGCGGTTTCTACGGCTTTAGGATCGCTTTCACGCTTGTCGCGCCACTCTGCCATTGTCCAACCTTGCGGCAAATATCCGTTGATCGGATCATGCGCTGACGTCTGATCCGTCACAATATCGGGGCGCACACCGCGTTTCACCAGTTCGGGGAAAATATCCGCAGCATTGCCAAGCAAGCCGACAGACTTCGCCTCCCCCGCTGCGGTCCAACGCTCGATCATCTCGAGTGCTTCATCCAGCGTTTCGGCCTTTTCATCCAGATACTTTGTGCGCAGGCGAAATTCGATGCTTTCAGGGTTACACTCGACCGCCAAACAACAGGCCCCTGCAAACACCGCCGCCAAAGGCTGCGCGCCACCCATTCCACCAAGGCCACCTGTCAGGATCCATTTGCCCGTCAGATCCCCGTCGTAGTGTTGGCGACCTGCCTCCACAAAGGTTTCATAGGTGCCTTGCACGATCCCTTGCGTGCCGATGTAAATCCACGACCCAGCGGTCATCTGGCCGTACATCATCAGGCCTTTTTTATCCAATTCGTTGAAATGATCCCACGTGGCCCAATGTGGCACGAGATTCGAGTTTGCGATCAACACACGCGGCGCATCGGAATGGGTTTTGATCACCGCAACGGGCCGACCAGATTGCACGATCATGGTTTCGTCATCTTCTAGGTCTTTTAGCGTCGCCACCATCGCATCGAAATCCGACCATGTCCGCGCTGCGCGCCCAATGCCGCCGTACACCACCAACTCATGCGGGTTTTCGGCCACGTCTGGATGCAAATTGTTCATCAACATGCGCATCGGTGCTTCGGTCATCCAGCTTTTGGCATTCAGCTCTGGGCCTGTCGGCGGGAACACGTCGCGGGTGTTTTTACGATCGTTCATGATTTAAATCCTTTTTTCCAGATCAGGCCCAAACACGGGGCATATCCACCCCAGTGGCCTTGGTTATGTCGTTTGATGCCACCAGTTTTGAGGCGGCTTCGATGTCGGGGGCCAAGAAACGATCCTCAGCCAGCGTCGCCACATCTTTACGCAAACGCGCGATACAGTTGGTCATCGGCGTGCTTGAAACCAACGGCGCGCGAAACTCTATACCTTGGGCAGCACAGAGCAGTTCAACACCTAGGATGCCATGCAAATTGCCAAGCATCCGTTGCAACCGAAACGCCCCATGCGCGGCCATGCTGACGTGGTCTTCTTGGTTCGCACTGGTGGGCGTGCTGTCCGTCACACACGGATTTGCGAGGTGTTTATTTTCCGACATAAGCGCCGCAGTCGTGACCTCTGCGATCATCAAGCCAGAGTTCAAACCCGGATCAGGTGTGAGGAACGGCGGCAAATCAAAACTTAGCGTTGGGTCCACCATCAAGGCCACACGCCGCTGTGCAATTGCACCAATTTCAGACACTGCCAGCGCGATCATATCCGCAGCAAATCCCACAGGTTCTGCGTGGAAATTCCCGCCCGACACGATCATATCGGCATCTGTCAGAACCAGCGGATTGTCCGTCGCCGCGTTTGCTTCGATCTGTAGTGTCACGGCGGCTTGGCGCAGAATATCCATGGCCGCGCCTGTGACTTGGGGCTGGCAGCGGATACAATACGGGTCCTGCACGCGGGTATCGCCCTCGCGGTGGCTTTCGCGAATCTCCGATCCATCCAGCAAGGCCCGCAATGTGAACGCCGCCTCTATTTGACCCCGATGGCCGCGCAGGCTGTGGATTTCTGGCTGCAACGGCGCGGTCGATCCCATGATCGCATCCGTAGACAGAGCCGACGTAACCAGAGCTGCATTCGCTGCATCCCATGCACCAAACAGGCCAGACAGGGCAAAAGCGGTGGAAAACTGCGTGCCATTAATGAATGCGAGGCCCTCTTTTGGGCCAAGCGGAATGGGTGACAAGCCCGCCGCTTTCAGCGCATCCGCACCCGACATAACTGTGCCCTGATACTCCGCCGTGCCCTCGCCGATAATGACCGCCGTCATGTGCGCAAGCGGTGCAAGATCGCCCGACGCACCAACCGATCCTTGTGCTGGGATCACAGGGGTTACACCTTTTTCAAGCATGTCTTGAAGCAGTTCAATCAACGCCCAGCGCACCCCAGACGCACCGCGCCCGAGCGACAGAAGTTTCAAAACCATGATCAGCCGCGCGTGGGCACGATCAATCGGCGCACCCACGCCGCAGCAATGGGACAAGATCAGATTACGCTGCAAAGTGGCCGTGTCTTTGGCAGCAATGGTCACGCTCGCCAATTTGCCAAATCCCGTGTTCACGCCATAAACAGGCACATCGCCCGCCGCTGCTTGCGCAATCCGCGCAGCCGCTGCCTCTATTGCAGGCTTGCAAGACAAATCGAGCGTGACTGCGCGTTCTTCGCGCAAAACCGTTTGCAAATCCTGCAAGGTTACCGCACCGGGGGTTAGAACCATTGCGTTCATAACGCACCTCCGAAAATCCGTTTGTGCAGTGGGTTGAACCCGATCCGATAGACCAGCTCTGCGGGTGTTTCTGCATCCCAAACCGCCAAATCCGCCCGCATGCCAGCTGCGATCATGCCCCGATCCGTCAGGCCCAGCGCTTGGGCTGCCACACGCGTTGTGCCTGCAAGCGCCTCTTCGCACGTGACGCGAAACAGAGTCGATGCCATGTTCATTGCCAACAGGATAGAGGTCATAGGAGACGAACCTGGGTTCGCGTCTGTCGCCACGGCCATTGGCACGCCGTGTTTGCGCAATAGATCGATCGGCGGAGCCTGTTCTTCGCGCAATGTGTAAAACGCACCAGGCAAGATCACCGCAACTGTGCCAGCCGCCGCCATCGCCGCGACACCGTCTTCGTCCAAATACTCGATATGATCGGCTGACAGCGCACCATAGCCTGCGGCCATTTTCGCCCCGCCAAGGTTGGACAACTGTTCTGCGTGAATTTTCACAGGCAAACCAAGGCCCCTGGCCACATCGAAAACCCGCGCAACTTGGTCGGGCTGAAACGCGATGCCTTCACAAAACGCATCGACCGCATCGATCAGCCCTTCGGCATGTGCCGCCCGCAAGGCCGGGATACAAACGTCCGAAATAAATGCATCATCGCGACCAGAATAGTCCATGGGAACCGCGTGGGCGCCCAGAAAACTGGTCTTGATCGACACATCGCGGTGCTGTTCGAGCGCACGTGCCGCGCGTAACATGCGCAATTCGGTTTCGATGTCCAAGCCATACCCAGATTTTATCTCAATCGTGCCGACACCTTCGGCGATCAGTGCATCCAAACGGGGGAGCGCGCCTGCGATCAAATCTGCCTCGGATGCGTCGCGCGTGGCGGACACGGTTGAGACAATCCCGCCCCCTGCCCGCGCGACTTCTTCATAAGACGCGCCATTCAAGCGCATCTCAAATTCCAAGGCGCGATGACCACCAAACACCAGATGCGTGTGGCAATCAATCGGCGCGGGCGTCACCAAACGCCCGCCCAAGTCCACGGTTTCCGCCGCCGTATATTCCATCGGCAGATCAGCTAAGACCCCGACCCAAGCAATCGTATCGCCATCCATCACAATCGCATCCGACCCGTCCAAACCATAGGCCGCACCACCCGCGGTCATGCTCGCAACACGGCAGTTTTTCAAAAGTGTCTGAGTCACAATGGCCCCCAAGTGGATTCTCTCTTGCTCTCTATTTCGTATGGTCTTAATAATATTATGTCTAGACATAAAAAGAGTTGCCGATGAACATTTTCGCGTCCCGCGCTTACCTTGATACTGGTTGGGCCAGTGATGTGCGCCTTACGGTGGATGGCACAGATATCACGCAGATCGCGCCCAACAGCACCGCGCAGCCGAACGACACGCGCGTGGATACACTGCTGCCCGCACTGTCCAATCTGCACAGTCATTCGTTCCAGCGGGCCATGGCAGGTATGACGGAATTTCGCGCCCAAGGCCGCGAGAGTTTTTGGACGTGGCGCAAGCTGATGTACGCATTCTTAGACCGTCTGACACCCGACCATATCAGCGCGATTGCAGCGCAGGCGTTCATGGAAATGCAAAAGGCAGGCTTTGCGGCAGTGGGGGAGTTTCACTACCTTCATAACGCGCAAGGTGGGCAGCGGTATGATGATCCGTCAGAATTGTCGACGCGCATCATGCAAGCGGCGGTGGACACGGGCATCGGCCTGACCCACTTGCCTGTGCTCTATACCTACGGTGATGTTGGCGATC
>CALLAV010000094.1 GCA_938001995.1 uncultured Amylibacter sp.
CGACCAGCGGCGGGGGATGAGGTCCATCTCGCCATTTTTGAGCACCAGTGCGAGGGCAACGGTGACGGGGCCAAAGCGTTCGCTGAGCAGGTGGGCGCTGCGCCCCTGTCCTTCGGATTGGACGGAATGGAAGCGTTTGCCGCCAAAGTTGCGTTCCCAGATTTCGGTGCCGTTTTTCGGGGTGAAGGTGACGCTGACAGGGACAGTTTCAGCGGCTTTGGGCAGGCCAAACAGGGTGGCGGCGAGTTTGGCGAGTGGGTTGGAGCCGCGTGTGACGCTGGCGGTGCCAGACCAGCGCGTGACGCCGTTTGGGGTGTGTAGCGCGCGCATTTTTTCGGGCAGTTCGTGGAACGCTGGGCCGAGGATGCGTTCGTAGAGTGGGGCTGTTTTTGGGAGTGTTTCACGGATGCCAGTTGTGATGTTGTGGCGCGAAAAGAGGGCGTCGTAATCCGCGAGGGTGAGGGCATCTGTTGCGGGGCGGGCGCCTGCGGTTGGGACCTCGCCGTTCAGCATTTTGCGAATGATCGCCTCAATCGCCATGGAGGGGACGAGGGGGCCGTCGTCGCCTTCGGCCAGCATATTCCACGTGCGGGTGACGGGGCCGTTTTCGCCGTCCCCTGTGACGCGTACGAACATGCCGCCACGGTGTTCGCCGAACTTCATCAGGTTGAGGATTTTATAAAACAGCGGGGACGCTGGGGCGAGGTTCGGGAGGAGCCTGCGCGCGCGAAGTTTGGCGAGGGTGTTGAGCGCGCGGTGGAGCAATTCTGGCACGGGACCTGCGCCCATCCAGATGCTGTTTAAGTGGGGATATTCTGGTGGGATGACCTGCAAATCTGGTACATCCACAAGCGAGAAATGGATGTTATAGAGCGGCAGAGCGCCTGGTGGAGCGATGGTCGTGCGCTTGCTTTCTGCAAGTCCGCTGGCGGTGGTAGTTTTGCCACCGCGTGTGAGTGTTATCGGGTGGCCTGCATAGCCAACGACCGCTCGCATGACGTTCAGGCCGATGCCAGCGTAGGGAGAGGGTGCGATGCCACCTTCGATCGTTTTGACAGTAATCCCTTTTGCCAATTCACGCACGACTGCGGCAGTGAGAACGGGAAAAGAAGACACGCCAGAAAGGACGAAAACACCAGCGGCTTTTGCACCTGAATCAAGCGTGGTGATGCCCGCAACAAAGTCTGAAGCATCGGCGAAATCGACGTAGGGGATCGCATGTTCGATAGCGCTCCGAGGGACAATGTAGGGGTCGTCGCCGTAGTCTTGGAAAGGGCCTGAGGCATCGACAACTAGGTCGGGATTTTCGCTGACAAGATGGCTGGCAACGTCGGCGCGGTCTAAGACCAGTGGTCGGATTTTCGGCGCGCCTTGGTAGGTTTCGCAAAAGGCTTCGGCTTTTTGCAGAGAGCGACCTGCGATGACAATTTCGATGCTGGGGATGTCGGAAAGGAGCTGTGCGAGCCTGCCGCCAAAAACACCGTAACCGCCAAGGATGAGGATTTTCATTTAAGTCCCCTTTCGCCTCAAAGTTAGGCAGTCGGGGGACCGTTTGCGATAGGACAGTTGAGCGCAGTCGGCGAGGGGGGGCAACAATTGGGCCATTGAAATCATTGGGAAATTCAGATTAAGACCCTGCAAATATGAAGCGTCTAAAAGAGCGTCTTGTTTGAAGCTTCATATATGAAGCTTCTTGGGAGGCGTGTCTTGATCATCTTGTCTGGGCAAATCCAACCGCGATTATTCCCCAGCCAAGACCTCTGACACCCATACAGGCACCAATTCCGTGGCCGGACCATTTCGGCTTTCTTTAAACACGCCAGAGCTGGTTTCCATGTTCAACTCTAGCGTCTGAACTCCCATAGCACGGGCGGATTGCACAAAACCTGCAGCAGGGTACACCGTGCCAGAGGTGCCGATAGACACAAACAAGTCTGCGTTTTGCAGCGCTGCTTCAATCACATCCATGCCCTGAGGAATTTCACCAAACCAAACGATATCTGGTCGTGTGGCAGGGGCGTTGCAGCTTGGGCAGGGATCATTGGCGTACATTTCAGCGGGCGCAGGCCAGCGATGATTACACGCGGCACAGATCGCGCGGTTTAACGCACCGTGCATGTGGAGGATATTTTGGCTGCCACCTCGTTCATGCAGATCATCGACGTTTTGGGTGACGATAAGGACGTCGCCCGCGTGCTCCCGCTCCAGCTTTGCCAACGCTTTATGCGCCGCGTTTGGCGCGGCGACGGCGGCGTTGGCGCGCCGTGCGTTGTAAAAGGAATGTACCAGTTCGGGGTCGGCGGCAAAGCCTTCGGGGGTGGCGACCTGTTCGATGGGGTATTGTTCCCACAACCCGCCCGCATCGCGGAAGGTTCCGATGCCGCTTTCCGCGGAAATGCCTGCGCCTGTAAGGATGAGGATGTTCATGGGGAAGGCTCCGTCTTTTTGTGGTAAGATTGGGGAAAGTTGGTTTCGACACAAGGAGAATTGGTATGAAAACCCCTTGGCATGTGTGGGTGATTGGTGTGGTGACATTGCTGTTCAACGCGGGTGGAGCGTTTGATTATGTCATGACACAGACGCGGAACGCGACCTATATGGCGCAGTTTAGTGAGGCCGAACTGGCGTATTTTTACGGCTTTCCGTCTTGGGTGCAGGGCAGTTGGGCCCTCGCGGTTTGGGGGGCTGTTCTGGGATCGGTGCTGTTGTTGATGCGGCGCAAATGGGCGGCGAGTGTGTTTGCTGTGTCTTTGATCGCGATGGTGGTGACTTTCGCCCATAACTTTGTTCTGGCAGAGGTGAAGATGCACGAAGTCGTGGGAACGGAAGCGATTTGGTTTTCTGCGGTGATCGCGATTGTTGCTTTGGCGCTGTTTCTATATGCCCGAGCCATGGCGCGACGCGGTGTCTTGAGCTGAAGTAAGGAAATCCATGACCTATCGTATTCAATTCGTGTGCCTTGGCAATATTTGCCGATCTCCCACGG
This sequence comes from uncultured Amylibacter sp., assembly GCA_938001995.1. GTDB lineage: Bacteria > Pseudomonadota > Alphaproteobacteria > Rhodobacterales > Rhodobacteraceae > Amylibacter. The sequence goes on from CALLAV010000094.1 coordinate 2,987, forward strand.
CTGAGGGCATACTGCGCGGCCTTGTAGAGCAGGCGGGTGCGGACATAGAGGTCAGCAGTTCGGGTACAAGCGGGTGGCACAACGGCAAGTTGCCTGATGCACGGTCCATGGCCGAGGCGAAGCGGCGGGGGTATGATTTGTCATCCCAGCGGTCCAGCCAAACGGCACAGTCGGATTTTGAATACTTCGACCTGATAATTGGGATGGATCACAGCAATATGGTGAACCTGCGGGCGATTGCGCCCTGTGGGGCCAAGGCAAAGATGAAGATGCTGCTGGATTATCTGCCAGAACAGCCGCTGCGCGAGGTACCAGACCCGTATTATGAAGACGGGTTTGACACGGTGTTTGATCTGATCGAGGCGGCGTGCAAAGCGCTGTTAGCGGATATCACGCCTAAAGGATAAGACCGAGCAGCAATCCGATTGCGCCCAAAAGGTGGGACAAGAGGGTGAGCAACATGCCGTAGGCACGAAAGCCCAGCGGTTTATCTTTGCCGAAAAAGTGGATGGCATGAGAGATCCGTCCAACCACCAACAGTGCGGCCAATGCCATTGCTGTAGGGGCAGAGTTCATTGCTTCGTTCAAGCCGATTAGGATCAGACCCAGCGGAATTTGTTCTGCGGCATTTGCATGGCCGCGAATTTTCTTGGCAAAGGCCGCATCGCCGTTATCACCAAGCGCAATCTTTGTGTTCTTGCGGTGAAGCCCAATTTGCAACGTCATATAGACGTACATCAATGCGAGGATTGCGGTTGCAGCTGCGGTAACAGAGAGCGGGAAATCAGACATAACGGTGACCTTTTTTTAAAGAGGCTTTAAGGAAATCCTAGCGCCTAAAACAAAAAAGCCGAGGACATGCCTCGGCTTTTTCGTAAAGTTTATGCAGGGTTACTCGCGGCTGCCCAGCAACTGAAGCAACATCATGAACATGTTGATAAAGTTCAGGTACAGGCTGAGTGCGCCCATGATCGCGGATTTACCAAGCCACTCTGTGTCGCCGTGTTGGGCGTGCACAAGATATGTGTTCTTGATGTTTTGCGTGTCATAGGCTGTCAGGCCAGCAAACACGAGCACACCAATGATGTTCACCGCAAAGGCCAAGCCGTCAGATTGCATCCAGATGTTCAGGATCGACACACCGATGATACCGATCAGGCCCATGAACAAGAAGCTGCCCCAGCCGGACAGATCTTTTTGCGTGGTGTAACCCCAAAGGCTGATCGATGCGAACATGATCGTTGTCGCAAAGAAGATTTGCGCAATCGACATGCCTGTAAAGACCACAAAGATCCAAGAGATCGACAGACCCATAACTGCTGCAAAGGCCCAGAACACGATTTGTGCTGTGCCCATAGACATGCGGTTGATCATGGCGGAGAGGCCAAACACAAAGGCCAGCGGTGCAAACATGATGACCCACTTCAGCGGTGTGTTAAACATCGCGTTGATCACGCCATAGGACAGGATTTGTGTTTCCTGACCGTTGAATGCTCGTGCAACGTCCGACCCTACAAAGTAAGCGACGATACCTGTAATAAACATGGCCACGGACATCAGCCCGTAGACTTTGTTCATGTGCGCGCGCAGCCCAGCATCAATCTGGGTGGCATCGACACCCACACCTGCATTTGCGCGGCGGACTGTCTCGTATTGTGCCATTTGGTTTTCTCCTTGAAAAAACGGTTAAATGACAGCCGGGCGCAAACCCGACTGTTTCAATGTGTGATATTGGCGTGTTTGCCGCTTTTTTCAAGTGATATTCGATAGAATTTCACGGAGTTTGTCATAGTTTTAGTGAAGGCTTTCTTAAAACCTGTTTGAAAAAAACCAATTGGCATGCGTCTTTAACGGGTCCAGTGGCGCGGCACGTCCCAAACAGGGCGATCGGCCTCTGCTTTGGCCTCTGATGCGCTATACCCGATGTCTTCAAGGCGATCTGCGGGCAAGGATTTCAGCGCATGACGTTCTTTTGCGACAGATAAAAGCGTCCGCAAGGTTGGGCGGGCCGCAGCAGTGCGTCGAAAATTGCGCAAAAAGCCAAAGTGGGAGAGAGCATTCATGATGTATCCTTTCAATATTGCGATGCAAAGTGTCGTTCACATCAATTTCCTTGATATGTTTATGCCAAGAGGCTAGTCATTTGAAAAACGAATGTTTGTGCGATTTAGTATCAAGGAATGTGATATGGTTCGAAATTTGGATTTAACAGCGTTGCGCAGCTTTGTGGCCGTGGCCGACACAGGGGGTGTTACACGTGCCGCAGCACAGCTGCATCTGACGCAATCGGCGGTGTCGATGCAGTTAAAACGTCTGGAAGAGGGCCTTGGCCAATCTTTGCTGGATCGTTCCAACCGCAGTGTCACACCGACCGCACAGGGGGAATTGCTCCTGAGCTATGGTCGCCGCCTGCTTGCGCTCAACGACGAGGTGTGGGCCCGTATGACGGACCAAAA
>CALLAV010000095.1 GCA_938001995.1 uncultured Amylibacter sp.
GCGCTGTTCGCTGTGTTGATGTTTTGGGCGATTTTGCGCGCCAAAATGTACAAACCGCTGAAAGGCGCTGGCGTGGTTGAGGTAAAGGAACGGGAGGTCGGGTATTTGTCCCCTGAAGGGGGCGCGTTCATTTCACTGGATGATCTGACCAAGTTGGAGATTGTGACGAATGACCGTGGACCCGTGGAAGACGATGTGTTCTGGGTGCTGTCCCATGGTGGCGGCGAACCCATTGCCATCCCTGCCAGTGCAAAGGGCAGTGAGTTGCTGTTCGATGCCTTCGCAGCATTGAAGGGTGCGGACTTTGAAGAGGCTGTACGCGCGATGAGCAGCACGCAGAACGCGCGGTTTTTGATCTGGGAAAAACGGGTTTTGCATTAACGCGGTTGCGTAACGTGATCGCATCACGCCTTGACACCCTGCGCCATCCGTTTCACCTCTGGGTCAACTTAAAAATTCGGAGACCTAGATGTCTATTCCTCAATCGGGCGGTGGCCCTATCGAACATCATGACCAATTGGCGCAGTATTTGGCGGACGGGTGCAAACCCAAAGAAGACTGGCGCATTGGGACAGAACACGAAAAATTTGGATATGATAAGGCAGGGCTGATGCCGCTGCCTTATGACGGGCCTTGCGGGATAAAGGCCATGTTGGATGGCTTGCGCGAAGGGTTCGGTTGGGACCCTGTAGAAGAAGACGGCAAGATCATCGGACTGGTCAAGGACGGCGCAAATGTGTCGTTGGAACCTGGTGGACAGTTGGAATTGTCTGGTGCGCCGCTCGAGACGATCCACGAAACCTGTGACGAGGTGAACTCGCACCTGAAAGAGGTACAGCATATCGCCGATAAAATCGGGGCTGGCTTCATTGGTTTGGGTGCAGCACCGATTTGGACGCACGAGCAGATGCCGCTTATGCCCAAGGGACGATATAAGCTGATGGACCGTTATATGGGGACCGTCGGCACGCATGGGACGCAGATGATGCGGCGCACGTGTACCGTGCAAGTGAACCTTGATTTCGGGTCTGAAGCTGACATGGTGCAAAAGTTCCGCGTCGGCTTGGCTTTGCAGCCTGTAGCGACGGCTTTGTTCGCCAATTCACCGTTTTTTGATGGCAAGGAAAACGGACACAAAAGCTGGCGCAGTCGTATTTGGCGCAATCTGGACGATGCGCGTACGGGGATGCTGCCGTTTGTGTTTGAGGACGGCATGGGGTTTGAACGTTACACGCAATACGCGCTCGATGTGCCGATGTATTTTGTTTACCGCGATGGGAAATACGTGGACGCGCTGGGCATGTCGTTCCGTGATTTCATGAAAGGCGAATTGCCTGCGCTGCCAGGAGAAATGCCAACGGAAAGCGATTGGGCGGATCATCTGACGACTTGCTTCCCAGAGGTGCGGATCAAGAAGTTCATGGAAATGCGTGGCGCTGATGGGGGCCCTTGGCGTCGTCTGTGTGCGCTGCCCGCGTTTTGGGTTGGGCTGATGTACGATCAAACCGCGCTCGATGCGGCATGGGACATTTGCAAAGGTTGGGACGCGGAGACGCGCGAAGCCTTGCGTGTTGCAGCCAGTGTGGATGGTGTGTCCGCAGAAGTGAAAGGCATCAAGATGATGGATGTGGCCCGCGAGTGCGTTGCGATTTCAAAGGCTGGTTTGGCGGCGCGCGCGAAAGCGGGCAACGGCGGGCTGGTTCCTGATGAAACCCATTTCTTGAACGCTGTAGAAGAGGTCGTGGAAACAGGCCATTCGCCAGCCTGCGAGCTGATTCACAAATACCGCGACGAATGGAATGGCGATCTGACGAAGATTTACGAAGAATATTCCTATTGATCCCTGCGGGGCGCTGTATGGCGCCCCATTAGATCAGCAGGCCGACCACCACCATCATTAAACCCAAGGCTGCGACGCAAACAGAGCCGAGGTTGATCGGAACAAGGCGTTGCAGCTGCGCGGTCATTTCATCGTCTTCCATTTGTTTCGTACGAAAGCTCATGGCGGTTTTGATGCAATAGCCAAGACCTGCAATCCCGAGCAGGGTTACAATCGCGCCGATGATGATGAGCCAAGTCATGGAAGCCTCGTGTCTGTTTTGGAGGCGGTAGCATGATGTTGGGCGCGGTCCAAGCGTTTACGCTTCGTCAGGGGATGCGTTACTGCATTTTTTCAGTACTCTGAAGAAAATCGGGAGGATTTGTCATGTGGAAGAAGCTGTTTAAGGGCCTTGGCGTCGCGGTGTTGGCGTTGATTGCTGTGCTGGCGTTCAACACATGGCGGTATCAGCCTGTGACACAAGATGTGGAACAGGTGGAGTTGCCTGTTGTGGATGTAGACCGCTTGGCAATGCAGTTGAGCGAGGCGATTCAATTCCAGACCATTTCGCGGCGTCGTTTTCCTGACGGGCGGCCCGAGGATTTTCAATCGTTTTTGGATTGGGTGCAGACCTCTTTCCCATCCGCGACCAAGACAATGGAACGTGAACTCATCAATGGTCTCACCCCGCTGTATCGCTGGAAAGGGACAGGGGCGGAGCGGCCGATTTTGCTTACGGCGCATTATGATGTGGTGCCTGTGCAAGACCTGAGTGGCGCGCGCTGGGAGCATCCACCGTTTGGGGGCGTGATCGCAGACGGATTCGTCTGGGGACGCGGCGCGATGGATGACAAAGGGGCGCTGGTGGCCATGTTGGCGGCGGTGGAAGTGCTGATCGCGGATGGGTTTCAGCCGAACCGCGACATCTACTTCAGCTTTGGCCATGATGAGGAAATCGGCGGTGCAGAAGGTGCGTCAGCGGTTGCGGATCATTTGGCCGCGCAGGACATTCAACTGGCGTGGTCCTTGGACGAAGGATCGGCTGTGTTGCGTGCAATTGTACCAGGTCTGAACAGGGACATTGCGTCCATCAACGTGGCCGAGAAGGGCTATATCACTGTTGATATCAAAGCCAAGGGTGAAGGTGGACATTCGTCCCTGCCGCCGCGAAAGACGGCTGTGGGGGAATTGGCGGAGGCAGTTGTTGCCTTGCAGGAAAAGCCTGTGCCCGGTGGTTTAACGGGTGTGTCGAAAGAGTTTTTTGACGCGCTTGGGCCAGATTTTCCGCTGTTACAGCGCGTGTTGTTTGCGAACCAGTGGCTGTCGCGTCCTATTCTGGAAATGGCGCTGTCGGGGTCTCCGTCAACGGATGCGATGCTGCGCACGACCATGGCGCCCACGATGCTGGAAGGTTCGACGAAGGAGAACGTGCTGCCCCAAGAGGCGACCGCGACGGTGAACTTTCGCTTGCACCCACGTGACAGTGTGGAGGACATCGTGAACCTGACACAGGAACGTGTGGGCGACGAACTTGAGGTCACGTTGCGCAGCGGCTTTCAGCGCGGAGCAAGTGCTGTGTCGCGCTCCGACAATGATGCGTTCAACGGGTTGGCACTGACGTTTGGGCAGGTGTTTGGGGATGTGATTATTGTGCCTGGCCTGACGATAGCGGGGACGGATACACGGCACTATTCTCGCGTGGCTGATGACAGTTATCGGATCAATCCGTTTGTGATGACTGCAAAGGATATTCCGCGACTGCACGGAGTGAACGAGCGCTTGTCATTGGAAGATTTGGAGCGGGCCACACAATTTTACGCGGTTCTGTTGCGCAACACCGCGCAGTAGACTTGTCGCGTCCTTTCTGGGGCGTTAGGCAGTGGGTCTAGGATTCGAAAAGCGCACAGGAGAACCGCAATGGAAGACGTATTGGATGATGCACAGGGCTTCGGCCAAACTTCGGCCCCTGGTGAGGGTTCATATCGTGTGGCCGCTGGCGAATTGCGTGCGTTTGTAGAACGTTACGAACGGTTGGAAGCCGAAAAGAAAGACATTGCGGAGCAGCAAAAAGAAGTCATGGCAGAGGCAAAGGGCCGTGGCTATGACGTGAAGGTTCTGCGCAAGATCGTGGCGTTGCGCAAACGCGAACCTTCAGATGTGTCCGAGGAAGAGGCGGTGCTTGAAATTTATAAGGAAGCGCTTGGCATGTAGGCCGCGCTTTTGGATATTTAAGTCAAGAAAAAGGGGATGCGGTAGCGCGTCCCCTTTTGCGTGTTAGCCTGTCAGATCGGCCAGTTTCAGGCGTTGGATCTTGCCTGATGGGCCTTTTGGAAGTTCATCCATAAAGTGGATGGTGTCGGGGCTTTTGAACTTACCGAGCCGTGTTGTGCAAACATCAAGCAGGTCGGCCATCGTTGCTTTGGAGTTGTCGGTGAGTTTAACGGCGGCCTCGATCCGTTCGCCGTAGCTGTCGCACGGGCAGGCGAAGGCAGCGGCTTCCACGACGTCGGGGTGGGTGTATAGCGCGTCGTCGATTTCGCGCGGGGCAATGTTTTCGCCGCCTTTGATGATCAGCTCTTTCAGGCGTCCTGTCACGTAGAAATACCCGTCTTCGTCTTGGCGGCCAAGGTCGCCTGTGCGCAGCCAACCGTCAGGCGTAAAGGTGGCAGCGGTGGCGTCGGGGTTGCGCAAGTATTCGAGCATCACGTTGGGTCCGCGCACCGCAATTTCGCCTTCAGATCCGTCGGTGATGATCCGCATATCTTTGGACAGGATGGCTGTTTCATTGCCGATGGCCACACCAGGCGAGCCGATTTTGCGGGTGCCAGGAGGTAGGGGGTTTGACAGCATCTGCGCGGCGGTTTCGGTCAGGCCCATGGTCTCGATGATTGGGACGTTAAAGCGGGCTTCGAATTGGGTTTGGGTTTCTGGTGCAAGCGCAGAGGAGGCCGAGCGGCCAAAGCGGAGGTTGTGAGCTTTGGGCGCGCTTTCGCCGTGGAGGAGGTGCGAGATGATGGTGGGGACGACGGAGAACCATGTGGCGCCTGTGTCCTCTATATGGGTCCAGAATTTGCTGGCCGAGAATTTGGGGACCATCGCAAGGGAACCGCCTGCGATAAGGGTGCCCATGACGGTCACGCAGAGGCCGTTGATGTGATAGATCGGAAGGACACAGTAACCGCGATCTGCTTCGGTGAGTTCGTGGGCAAGGGCAGGGGTCCAACCACCTGCGAGCAGGCTGGCATGGGTGTGGACGACGCCTTTCGGACGGCCCGTTGTGCCCGATGTGTACATTAGGAGCGCGTGGTCGGCGGCGGTTATCGCGTGAAGTGCGGCGGTGCCCGAACCGTCAAGTGACAGTTGTTCGATGGTTCTTGCTGCGGATTGGAACAATGCGTCGGCTTGCTCGTGGACAAAAGCAAAGCGCGCTTCGGAATGGTCGAGCGCGTAAGCGATGGCGTCTTGGCCTGCCACGAGGTTGATCATCGTGGC
>CALLAV010000096.1 GCA_938001995.1 uncultured Amylibacter sp.
TGTGTCCCACGCCATCGCGCAAACCACGGATCAGTGGAAGCTGACGGATGTGAGCAAGCGTAAAAAAGCCAAGGTTCACTTCGATTTTCTGGAGTTCAAAGCTTACCTATCACGGCTGCAAAACTTCCTTGGTGAGATTAAGTCCACGTTGCAAAGAAATGGTCAAACAGCGTTTCCACTGGCGTTTGAAGAACTGAACGATCTGGATGTGTATAACGGGTTGGCCCAGTTTCTTGGCAGTGACGAACAGTTGAAACAACTGGGTGACAAGATCGTACGCCAAAACCCCGAAGGCCTGCGGGAAAAGGTAGAGAATTACGATGAGATGATTGAGCAGGTCAAAATGCTCGATCTTTTGGGGTCGGACGTGATCCCTGTCTTGGAGCAGGTGCGTAATCCTGGGTCCAAGAACTTTGTGGCCACATCGAATCCGCCGTTGTTGTTTATGCCGATGCAAAAAGGCGATCAGCCTGAAGTGGCGGCTTGGTTGCGGGCTCATTCGACCGAAACCAATACCGAGATGAACCAGAAGCAACTTGCGACTTGGTTGACGGAAAATCCAGTGCGCAAGTCCTTTACGGTTCTGCGTCATCCACTGGAACGGGCCTATTCAGCATTTTATCGGCACATTTTTAAGTCTGGCGATGATCAATTTCCGTGGATCCGCACGACGTTGGAAAACAGCTACGGCATGGAGCTGCCCAGCAATGCGATGACGGAAAAACCGAACCGAACAGTTCTGGAAAATTCGGGGTATGGCGTTAAGGAGCACCAAACTGCGTTTTTCGGATTTTTGCGGTTCCTAAAGGGCAATTTACAGGGGCAGACCCGTGCGCGGATTGATCAATCTTGGGCGTCCCAAAATTCGATTCTGCAGGGATATTGCCGTCTGGTGTTTCCCGACGTGATCATCCGATACGAGGTTTTGGCGGATGAGTTGGCGCGCATTGAAAGTGATATGGGTTTGCAAAACCAACCGCTATCTTCTGGTGAAGAAGATCAATGCTATACGCTTGCGGATATCTACGACGATGAAATGGATACCCTAAGTCGCGACGTCTATGCGCGCGACTATGTCATGTACGGGTTTGAAAAATGGGGCTAATTTAAGCCGCTTTTGACGTCGTCAATTCAGTCAGAATCGAAAACAGCGTTTGCGGCTGATTGTTGGCCCGCAGTGTTTTGCAGTTTTCGTCGCTGCGCAGCGTGCGCGACACCATAGCCAAGGCTTTCAAATGTTCTGGGCTGTCATTTGCTGGGGCAAGCAGCGTAAAGATCAAATCCACAGGCTGGCGATCCATGCTGTCAAAATTCACAGGCTTTTCCAGACGGAAAAACAAACCAACAATGCGGTCGAGCGTTTCGAACCGTGCGTGTGGAATCGCGACACCACGGCCAACGCCCGTGGTGCCAAGGTTTTCGCGCGCCTGCAGAGCGGTAAAAATCTCATCCGATTTGAGGCCGTAAGCAACCTCAGCATGATCGGAGATGTCTTGTAGAAGACGTTTTTTACTGGATGCACCCGCAGCAAACCGTACTGCGTTTGGATCCAAGATTTCGGCCATATCCATTTTATGTCCTAGCTCTGCTCGCCGGGTTATTCCGGGTCTATCCAACCGATGTTACCATCGGACCGTTTGTAGACCACGTTCACCCTTTTTTGCCCTTCGTTCTGGAATACCAAAACGTTTTCGCCGGCCAACTCCATTTGCATGACAGCTTCCCCGACGGACAAGGATTTAATCTTGGTCTGTGTTTCTGCGACGATAATGGGCTGCAACGTATCAGGTTCGCTCGCATCTTCACCGGCATCTTCTTGAGCGAGGATATACGACGGAGCGCCGAATGTTTCAACCGGTGACGTGCGATGAGAGTGATGATCTTTTAAGCGCCGCTTATATCTACGCAATTGTTTTTCCATCTTTTCTCCGCAAGCGTCGAAAGATTCGTAGATTTCAGTGGCGTGTGCTTTGGCGTTTACCGTTAATCCCGTAGATAAATGAACGGATGATTCGCAGACAAATTCATGTCTGTCTTTGGAAAACGTAATGTTGGCCTCGGTCGGTCGTTCGGCATATTTTTCGACGATTTCATTAAGCTCCTGCTTCACATGAATTTGCAAAGATTCCCCAATATCGAGTTGTTTTCCGCTGATTTGGTAACGCATTTAGGCTCCTTTCAAGAGTTTCAGAGCATGGCTCTGCCGGATGGTATTCATCCACAGGTCCTCCCCCGTGCAATGCGCACGGCGTAACATTATCAGACTGCTGCGAAGCGGCGGTTCTGAGTGATGCACGTTAAAACTAAAGGGGTGACCATATTTAAATGGTAGTCTGACAAAGGCGATCTTGCAACTTTTTAGCAGCAAAAATTTGAAACTGTGAAAAGTGTTAACGCTTAGACGCGGAACTCGTCGCCCAAATAGACGCGGCGCACATCTTTGTTTTTGACAACTTCTTCGGGGGAACCTGACATCAGGACAGTGCCGCCATACAGAATATAAGCGCGGTCGATGATTTCGAGCGTTTCACGAACATTGTGGTCGGTGATCAACACGCCGATGTCGCGGTTTTTCAACTGTGCAACCAATGTGCGGATATCCCCCACAGCGATGGGGTCCACGCCCGCAAAAGGTTCGTCCAGCAGGACGTAGTTCGGGTTTCCTGCCAAACAGCGGGCAATTTCAACGCGACGACGTTCTCCGCCAGACAGGGCTACGGCGGGGCTGTCGCGCAGATGCGTGACAGAAAACTCTTCCATCAGTTGTTCGGTGCGCCCGCGTTGATCGGCGCGGTTTGGCTCCCACAATTCCACCACGCTGGCAATATTTTGTTCCACGGTCATCCCGCGAAAGATGCTGGCTTCTTGGGGCAGGTACCCCAACCCGAGCCGTGCGCGGCGGTACATTGGAAGATCGGTTACATCCCGCCCGTCGATTGAAACATTGCCCGTGTCGGCAGCAATGAGGCCCGCGATCGAATAGAAGCTGGTGGTTTTACCCGCACCGTTTGGCCCCAATAGCGCAACGACCTCGCCGCGGTTAAGGCGCATAGACACATCCGTCAGCACTTTGCGCTTTTTGAATGCTTTGCTTAGCCCGACGACGGACAGCCCTGTGGGCGTTGTATCATCGCTGTCTATTTGGGTCATTGATCGGACTTAGGCACAAATACTGTTTTGACGTTGCCGCTCATTTTGCCGCGACTGGTTTTCAGATCGAGCTTGAGAACATCACCCGAAATGGCGTTCACACCTTGGACAAGCACAACATCACCAGACAGATCGACAGTGCCTGATCCAATCTTGTAAACACCGCTTTGGGCTTCGGCTATTTCGTTGCCATTGGTGAACATGACGTTGCTGGTGGCGGTCACGCTTTCAATCGCGCTTTGTTCTGCGTTGTAGCGGACTTTGATCTTGTTGGCGGCAAGGATCAACTGGCCCTGAACCACGCGCGCATTGCCTTCAAACGTGGCGGAATTTGAGTCCTGTTCCACAGTCAGGTTGTCAGCGGTGACTTCGACAGGTTCGCTGCCGTCGATTTCAATCGGGCTGAGCGCGATGCCTGTGCCTTGGGCAAATACGGGGCCAGATGCCAGTACGGCAATGACAGCAATGCTCTGCAAAATGTGATGACGCATGGCCGCCCCCAAAATGAATTATCCCTCGGCAGGGTTGTATATCAATTTAACGCCTTTGTTAAACACAAGAACCGCATTCCCCGTCGGAACTTGGTCAAGGTTTTGTGTCAGCGTCATGGCCCCCGCTTCGATAGAGCCAACTGGCCCTTGCGCAACGACAGGACCTTCACTGTAAAGGTTGCCGGTCTGGAAGTCTATTTCGACACTTGTGCTTGTCGCGGTGTAGCCGTCCGTTGTGCGCAATTTTACGCCGTTTGTGAGCGTTGCTTCGCTTGAACGGATATCAAGTGCGCCTAATCCAGCAGTTGTTCGCATGGTGCGTCCGTCTTTGAAGTTAATCGTCGTTTGGGGTTTGCTCAGCTCGACTTTGTTTGGTTTAGGTCCGTCAGGCAGGGCCCATTCCGCAACAATTGAAAACGCGTCACCTGATTTCGTCACACCCGAAAAGTTCGGATTTGTAATGCGCTGGCCGACTGCCAGTTCTGCGAGGGGCCCGTCAATAACTTCGGCCAGTTCATTCAATTTATTCGCATTCGACATCAAAAAGATACTGCCCACCAACACCACCCCGACAATGGGAAACGCCCATTTCAGGACACGCACCATACGGGAGTATCCATCGCGCTTTGTGACGCCGATTGTGGGTTCTTGGCTTTTCACGTTACGAATGCGCAAAAATGTCTGTGTCAGGCCAACCCATCAGGTCCAGCGCGCCACGATGTGGAAGGAAGTCAAAACAGGCCTGTGCGATTTCTGTACGTCCCTCACGGGCAAGGCGCACATCGAGTTCGGCCTTTAGGCGATGCAGGTACAAAACATCAGACGCAGCATAGTCAATCTGTGCTTGCGTGAGTGTATCCGCTCCCCAATCAGAGCTTTGCTGTTGTTTGGAAATATCCACACCAATCAATTCCTGCGTCAGGTTTTTAAGTCCGTGCCGGTCCGTATAGGTCCGCACCAGTTTCGACGCGATCTTGGTGCAATATACGGGTGATGTGCGTACCCCAAAACGGTTTTCCATCACGGCGATATCAAAGCGGCCAAAGTGGAACAGTTTTAACTGTTCTGGGTTCGCCAGCATTTTGCATAGGTTTGGTGCTTCGGTTTGATCTTGTGCGATCTGCACCAAATGTGCGTTTCCGTCACCCGAGGACAATTGCACAACACACAGACGGTCGCGGCTGGGGATCAGACCCATCGTTTCGCTGTCGATGGCAACAACGGGACCAAGGTCCAAATCATCCGGTAAATCGCCTTGGTGCACTGTGTTTGTCATATGGTGTCTTTCCCTAAAAATTGGCCGCGCCCGACGGCTGTAACATAGGCATAAACGCTAAGGGATTAAAGACCCGTAGACGGGGTTGTGAAATCGTGAAGTGTTACAAAATTTATCTACAATTCCATATTGTGTAACATTTTGTTTTACACAGCCAGTTTGTCCTGCTATTTCACACACAAGAGAATACACCTGATCAGGAATCACACCTATGAACGCCTATATTATCGACGCAGTTCGCACACCTATTGGTCGCTATGGCGGCTCTTTGTCTTCTGTGCGCACGGATGATCTGGCTGCGTTACCAATTGCTGCGCTGAAAGAGCGGAATGCGAATGTGGATTGGTCGAAAGTGGACGATGTGATCCTCGGCGATGCGAACCAAGCAGGCGAAGACAACCGCAATGTGGC
>CALLAV010000097.1 GCA_938001995.1 uncultured Amylibacter sp.
TCGGTCATGACACCACCGAGCGGCGCAATCGTGAACGACTGGCGCAATCGATGGGGCGCGTCCATCTCTAAAACTTCGCCCCAACACCGCTTCGCCCCTTCTTCCTCGCGGCTATAAAGCGTGTATTCGGCACCGACTTCAAAATCCGCATCGGTTTTGAAAAACCACTGCTCCAGCTTTTTCGCCTCGGTCAAAAACCCCCAAGCGGCCTCTATCGGCACGCCCAAGAACACTGTCTTTTCGATTGCTGTCTCACTCATCTTCAAAATCCTTCTCTAGATCTTTTTCTGCGGCGGCCTTTAAGGCGGCCAGTTTTCCATCCCAGAACTGATCGAAGTATTTCAGCCAGTCCTCCATTTGCGAAAATCCCTCTCTGTTCAGTGCGTTATACCGTTCGCGCCCTTCTGCCCTTACACGGATCAAACGCCCCTTCTCCAATAGGCTCAGGTGCTTTTTCACGCCCGTGCGGGACATGTCGAATTGGTCCGACACCTCCGCAATGCTCATCTCGCGCTTGGACAACATGACCAGTATGTGCTGGCGTGTTGGATCGCCTAGCGCCTTAAAGGCGGCGGTTATGGTTGGGGAAAGCGGTGTCATTTTATCCTCATATAAAACCAAAAGGTGTCACTATATATGACACCTAAAAGTGTTATGTCAAGCCAAAGAAAAACCCCGCAGCCAAGGCCACGGGGTTCATTCAAAATTGTATGTTGTGCAGATCAGTGCAGCTTATCGCCCACGTCAGCAATCGCTGCATCAATCAGGCCACCAGCATCTTTGGCTGTCATGCCTTTGGCAATCACGTCGCTTGCCGCTGCCACAGCCACTGCCGCCGCTTGGTCACGCACTTGTTTCACCGCAGAGTTCTGGGCAGATTGGATCTGGTCTTCAGCCGCTTGAAGACGTCGCGCGATTGAGTTTTTGATATCCTCTTTCGCTTGGTCCGCTGCTGCCTGCGCTTCTGATTTGGCGTTCGCCACGATCAGTTCCGCTTGCTCAGCCACTTCTTTTTGCTTGCGTTCATAACCAGCCAGAATGCTTTGCGCTTCTTCACGCAAGGCACGGGCTTCGTCCAATTCGGATTGAATGCCCTCTGCCCGTTTATCGAGCATGCCGCCAATCATTCCAGGCACTTTGAAGTAGAACAAAACGCCGATGAACAACAAGAACGCCAGTGTGACAACAAAGTCGGTGTTGCCAAGGCTAAAGAACGGGCCGCTTGCCGCAAAAGCAGGCGTCGCAGTCAGGGCAATCGCTGGAAGGGTGTAGAGTGTTTTCATCGTCTTACCCTTTCAACCGCGCTGTTACGGCAGCTTTCACTGATTTCGCATCGCCCGCACCTGGCATCATCGCTTTCACGATTTCTACCGCGGTGTCGTTCGCCACTTCTTTGACTGCGTCCATTGCGTTGTCGCTGATCTCTTTGATCGCGACAGCACTTTCGGCAGATTTGGCTGCAATTTCAGCATCCGCTTTCGCCATTGCAACATCCAGATCTTTCTGGATTTCTGCACGGGCGTCCGCCACAATAGTCTGCGCTTCAGCGCGGGCATCAACCAAGGCTTGGTTGTACGCGGCTTCTGCTTCCACAGCTTTGGCTTTCATCTCTTCTGCTTTGTCCAGATCGCTCTGGATTGCGCCATGACGCTCGGCCAAAACCGAGGCAATCCGTGGCAGGGCCACGCGGCTCATCAGCAGGTAGACAACGATCAGCGTCACCACCAACCAGAAGATCTGGTTCGGGAACGTCGAAAAGTCGAGCTGCGGCATGCCTTGTGCATGCTCTGTAGTTTCAGTTGCCATAGCAACCCCCAGTGTTTTAACCGTTTAACTCAAGTGAATGCGGTGGCGACCCAGACAGGCTCGCCCCCACATTGATCAGCTTGTCTTAAACAGCAAACATCAGAAGCAGTGCAACGAGGAACGAGAAGATCCCCAAAGCTTCGGCAAACGCGATACCGATGAACATCGTCGCTGTTTGACCCGCTGCTGCGGATGGGTTGCGCAATGCGCCGGACAGGTAGTTGCCTACAACGTTACCCACACCGATGGCCGCGCCACCCATGCCGATACACGCAAGGCCTGCGCCCATCAATTGACCCATTTCTGTGATGTTGCCTTCGATTGCCATTGTACTTCTCCTTAAGATTTTAATGACGTGGAATTGGTTACTCGGACTTAGTGGTGCGGATGCAGCGCATCTTTCAGATACACACAAGTCAGAATGGTGAACACGTAGGCCTGAATGGACACTACGAGCATTTCAAGCGCGTAGATCGCTGTGATCGCCAGAATGGATGCAGGTGCAATCCATGTGACAACCGCGAAGCCCGCGAAAACTTTGATAACAGCGTGGCCCGCCATCATGTTGCCCGCCAAACGAATGGAGTGGCTGACAGGGCGCACAAAGTAAGAGATGACCTCGATCAACGCGAGGATGGGACGCAGCGCAAGCGGTGCAGAAGCAACCCAGAACATGCTGAGGAAAGAAGCGCCGTTTTTAACGAAGCCAAGAACCGTAACCGCCAAGAACACCGCCATCGCCAGCGTTGCGGTCACCGCAATGTGAGATGTTGTGGTAAAGGACTTTGGCAGCAAACCAACAAAGTTGGCCACAAGGATAAAGATAAACAGCGTAAAGATGTACGGAAAATACGCCAAACCGTCTTTGCCTGTCGTGTCTTCTACCATCTTGTGGATGAAGCCATACAGCACTTCGGCGATGGACTGGCTGCGGGATGGCACAATCGCGCGGCCCCGTGTGCCCAAAACCATCAACGCAATGATGCAAACGACAGCAATTGCCAACCACAGTGTTACGTTTGTGATTGTAAACATGCCGATGGTTCCGTCACCGCCGAACAACGGCTTAACAAGGAATTGGTCCATCGGGTGAATGTTCAGGCCAGAGCCACCGTCTTCTGTCGCCACGATATGTGTCCTCTTGTCGGGCGGAGCATCTGCTCCGAATTAATCTTGCGTTTCCGCGTTCTTTTTGGCGATTTCCTCGGCAGATCGCATCATTGCGCGAACCCCGCCAGCAAACCCCAGCATCGAAAATATGATCAGGAAGATCGGCAATGTGCCAAAGGCCTTATCGAGCCCAAATCCCAACCCGAAACCTAGCAGCAATCCAACCACCAGTTCCGTCACCATTCGCCACCCAGCTTGCGCCTGACTAAGGTGATGCTCTTCTACGGGCTGGGGCGCATTCGCCTTTCGCTTCGCTTCGAGCTTCTCCTCTAGTGCGCTAAGCCTTTCTGGATCGGGGCCGTCTGTCATAACAAGGGCCTCCTTAACCAGCCGCAAAACGCCGCTTTGAACAGTTGCGCGGAAAATAGCAGCGGATGGAGCAGAGTCAACGGGATTGGACGGGCGTAAGTATCTGTTTAAATTGTATTTTCCAAACTGCGACACACTGACATTTTGCAAGAATGCAGGATTCCTGCGCATTCGGCTTATTCAACGATTTGGTTGAATAACTACCAACTGCACCCCGTGCCTGTGCTAACATACGTAGAAATTCGTCCATTCGCTGCATCAGTGAATATGTGCACAGTCAAAACCGATGCCCCGTAGTATCGTGCATCATGTCGAATTCAAAATGAGTGAAGATATCACAGGAGGTTTAAATGTCTTTTAGATTGTTTGCCCGAGGCACAGGCAGGTTTCACCATTCTTCGGATTATGCTGATGAAGGCGATGTTTACGACCTTGCTGCCGTCGCAGGTCGGATCAGTGCATCGACAGGAGGTGTTGGCAGCATTGTACAAAACGAAGTCACAAGCGCCGTTCCAAACAATGATTTCGGGCTTCAAGCCGCGCTCAATGTTGGCGGTGGGCTCGTGAATGCACATTTGTTGCGCACTAACTTTGAATTGGCGTTGGCACGCGCCAGCACCATGACGGTGTTTGTCGATGCAAGATCGCCGAACATGATTTTCCCTGACACTGCGGCCAACACTATCGGCACCTATCGTACGTCAGATCGTGCGCCTTTCAGGGATTTCATGACCGACATCAATCCAGTGTTAGAGGCAACGGACCTTAATCGTTTCATGGTACTTGGTGCTATGGCAGAAGTGTTTGGCGCATGGAATGGTCGGAGAGCCCCAGGCGGTGAACGGCAGTTGAACATGACCGTCACGGACACCTAACGCGGGCTTCACCATGGGTGTTGTCGTCTTTGTGTCCAATAGGGATTAAAACCCTTAATCGCGCAGCCCCACACTCTGCGCGAGCACCCATTCGCGCAACGACCGTACAGGTTTGCGCCGCGCCGCCACATCGTTTGTGACAAGGTAATAGCCCCCTGAGCGCAATCCAACATCCGAAAGCTGCACCAACTTCCCATCGCGCACCTCCGCGGCGACCAGATCGCTCGACAACAACAACACGCCCTGCCCTGCCACGGCATATTCGATTGTTAGCAGCGTCTGCATTGGGGTGGTCAATTTCAGTTTTGGCACATCGGCCAAGCCCGCCTTTTTCAACCAAGACGGCCACAAATCTGGAATGTAATCCCCAATCAACCATTCCTGCGCGAGAACTTCGGGCGGCACACGAATACCTTCGAAGGACACCAATCCTGGCGCCGCATAGGGATGGAACGGGCGGTTGCTGACCTGATCGAAGCTCGACACATCGGTGCTGTCCTGACAGTACCGCAGCGCCATATCCACGGCATGAGCGCCGACGTCCATCACCTCTGCTGTGGCACTTATGATGATCTCCACATCAGGAAACCGTTCGTAAAAATCACCAAGACGCGGAACAAGCCATTTTTGCGCCAGCGACGGTTCGCAAGACAAAGTAATTACGCCCTTTGGCTTTTCCGTTACCTGTTCCGTCGCGATGGCGATCTGATCCATCAGCGGCGTGATCTGCGCGGCATACCACCGCCCCAATTCCGTCAGCGTAACACCCCTCTGAGCCACTTTAAACAATTGCACATCCAGCCGTTTTTCCAGACCCCGCACATGGCGGCTGATGGCTGAATGGGACACGTTTAGCTCTTGGGCTGCGCGCGTGAAGCTTTGCAAACGCGCCGCTGTTTCGAACGCACGCAGCGCATTGAGCGGCGGTAGGCTTCTGGGCATCATCGCCTCCTTTTGGGGTCCATACTGTGTACAAAATGGTCCATATCAAAACACGTGCCTTTTTTGCACACCACGTGTCAAGGAAAGACGTTTGTGCGGACCATTTCCATGCGCCATTTATGGATCAACGCAACTCACCAAGGATGTGAAACATGGCTTACATGGAAACAAACCGCTCCGCAGCTTACGAGCAAGCAGTTGGGATCAAACAGCACGCAACTGGCATCTTTGCAAGGCTAAGATCTGCACTGGATGCCAGCCGGCGTCGCCAAAAATTACAACATATGCCACCCCATTTACTGCGTGATATTGGAATGAGCGAACTGGATATCGCCTATTTGAAATCCCATGACAGGCTAGGCGTTCCAATGCCGCTAAATACGCAGCAAATTCGCTGACAAACCTAGGACCTTGCATTTAAGACACGTCCCCCTAGACGCTTCATATTTGCAGGGTCTTAATTAACC
This sequence comes from uncultured Amylibacter sp., assembly GCA_938001995.1. Lineage (GTDB taxonomy): Bacteria > Pseudomonadota > Alphaproteobacteria > Rhodobacterales > Rhodobacteraceae > Amylibacter. The sequence goes on from CALLAV010000097.1 coordinate 5,570, forward strand.
CTCGTTTAGAGGCTTCTGCATTGACGCCGCCACCGCGCCGAGCAGCAAAATGACCCCTGCCGCCAGCAACCCATATCCGATATTCCCGAATGCGTCCCCGATCATACCCGCGGCAATCGGCCCAATGCACTGCCCCACCGCAAAGATCACCGTATAAATCCCCATCAACCGACCCCAAGTATCGGGCGGATTGTTCTGGCGAATAAAACTGGTCACAGATGTGGGCGGCATAAACACAGACAGCCCAAACAGAACCGAACTCGCCAACAGCCCCAGCATTGTTGGAAACACCACTGGCAACACGCTTCCCACAGCGACACAGGCCAGCGTCACGGCCATGGGTAGGCCGCTGCGATAGCGCCCAATCATCCCGCGCCACACAAAACTCGACGCAATAGTGCCAATCCCAACAATCGACCAGATGAGGCTGACGGTCCAGGCTCCCGCCCCCAAGGTTTTCAAAAACGCGCTCAGAAATGTCAGATACACAATGTAACCCACCGCAAAGCTGAAATAAGCCACCATAGACCCCCACATCGGGCCGAGCCGTTGCGGCGGCGCATCTTCGGCTTGCCGTACGGGCGAACGCAACTGCCGCGCAGACCACAGACCAATGGGCAGCATCAAAATGCTCGCCCCGCCAAGCGCCAGCCACGCCATTGGCCAAGCTACGGCCCCTTGGGCTGCAAAGAAATGCGGGAAAGACAATGCCGACAAAACCATGCCAAGCCCCCCGCCCCCAAACGCTAGTGCAATCGCCATCGCGTTTTTCTTCTGATCGGCCCCATAAAGATTGCTCGCCAGCGCCCCAACCGCGATAAAAACAGGTGCCGCAAACGCCCCACTGCCAAACCGCCATGCCGACATCCACCAAAAATCCCGCGTCAGCCCACTTGCGATCAACGTCAGCGTAGTCAGCACGATCCCCCAAGCGTAAAGCCGCTCTTGTGCAAACCGCGACACCAGGCCAACCGTCGCTACTGCGCCGACCAAATAGCCAATGGCATTCACCGTGCTCAGCCAGCCCGCTTGGGAATAACTCCAGCCCAAATCCGCCTGCATATAGGGCAGAATCAAGCCATAAGCGAACCGTCCAAACCCACTGCTGATACAGGCCCCAAAGGCCAGTCCCAGCAGGATCAGCAGGCGTTTACGATCCTCGCTCAACGCTTACCCCTGCACAAACCGCGAACCCGCCGCAGGCGGTGGCGAGACCCCACCTGCAAAACACTGCGCAATATCCATCCAGCCTCGCGCACCCTCGCGCAAACACTCCAGATCTGTATCCGTCCAATGCCGCGTCTGTGTCACCGTTTGCGCGAACCCGAGCGCCGAGCCGACCACACGATCATCGCTTTCTTCGCCAAACGTCCAAACCGCCCCACTTGGCGCGGTCAGCTCCACAAACGGCATGGCACTTGGCACGTCCAACCCGCGCACCGTATAGGCCCAGCCAAAGGTATTTACCCCCAGCACAACAATGTTCTTTATCCGATCCGCCTCAGCCCGTTTCACACCCAGCAGATCAAACACTTCATGCCCGTGCGCCCAGGTTTCCATCTGCCGCGCCGTAATGCTGGACCGCGCCGACATGCTCGGCCCCGCCCAAGCCAGCCGCGCTCTTGGATCGGCACCAGCAAACCCATCGGCCACTGTTTCGGCCGTTTCACGCCAAGCCTCAAACAATGCCCGCCCCTTCAAATCGCCAATCCAAGGCCGCTGCGCATCAATTATCGACCCACCCGCCTGCATCACCTTTGTCATATCCTCAAAAAATGTGTGAAAGGCCGCATCACTTTCCAACGCAAGCGCAGCTGCGTGGTTGAAAATATGCAGATGTCCAAGCACATCATCAATCGTCCAGCCTTTGAACTGCGTCGGCGTGAAAAACTCCGCCTCGCTCAACGGCTCCAACACCGCCGCCAAAACGCGGCTCTCGATCCGAAAATCCTCTGCCTGTTGCATGACATTCTCCTCCTGC
>CALLAV010000098.1 GCA_938001995.1 uncultured Amylibacter sp.
TCCTTCATCCTGATCGCGCAACAATTCGGCTTCACCATCGATCAGATCAAAACCGAACTCGATCGCCTGCCCGCAGGACGCACCCCGACAAAGCGGGACTGGGCCAAAATCGGTTCGCACTTTGGCAAGGTCCTCGATGATAAAATCGAAACACTGCAAAACATGCGCAACAGCCTCGACAGCTGCATCGGGTGCGGGTGTCTCTCGCTCAAATCCTGCGCATTGTATAATCCAGCGGATAAGGCTGCGACGCGTGGCACGGGCCCGCGTTACCTCATGGGGGATAAGTCAGGCGACATTTGACGCCCGTATCTTTGATCTGAAAATACTCGAAAAAGCCTAAACAGGTTTCAGATCATAGGTCTTCTGTTTCAGGAATTTCATCAAACCCGGCCCATCTTTTTCAAAGGATTGCAGCACTTCTGGTTCGATCAGCTCACCCACAACGACATTCTGGTCTTTGTGCATCGCAGCCTTAATCTCGTGCAACAACAAAGACTGGCGCAGCGTCACGGACAGTTTATCCGCAATTTGATAGGCCCGCGAATTTGAACCCGGGAAAAACACTGGCAGCACTTGCGCGCCAGATTGGCGGATCATCTTGGCCGTGAAAGGCATCCAATCGGGATCCACGACAGGCCCAAACCATGTATCGCTGGTGGCCACCGTGCCCGCAGGAAACAGCGCGATGCAGCCTTCGTTTTTCAGATGTGCAATTGCTTCTTTGCGCATCCGTATGTTGGTCTGAATGGCGTCTGGCTCGTGGGGGAAAGCAACAGGTAAAAGATATTTATCGATCCGTGGCACATGGCGCAAAAATGCTCGGGCCAAAATCTTGTAATCGTCGCGCGCATGGCTCAGCAAATGAGCCATGACGATTCCGTCCACTAGCCCGTGTGGGTGGTTGGACACAACAACCAGCGGGCCTGTTTTTGGAATAGCATCCAATTGATCTTGCGGTGTAGTGAGTTTGATATCCAAACGGTCAAGAACCGACTTCCAAAAATCAGGATCGCGGTTAGGGTCAATTTCCCATTTCCGAACCAGCCAAAGCAGTTTTAAACGGCCCGTCAGGTTTTCAATCACGCGGATCAGGCCACGCTTCCAAGGAGATGTGAACGAACCCGCATAGGTCAAATCAGACGCGTTGTACGCCTCTGTTCCACCCGTTGACTCTCGGATTAATTCTTCCCTGGATTTCATCACTTACCTTCGCCGAAATAGTCTTCCACCAAAGTTTTGATGGCATTGCCAAGCGCATCCGCCTGATTTCCGCTGGTCTCTACAGTAATTTCACAGCCTTTGGAAGCGGCAAGCATCATCAGCCCCATTATGCTGTCCCCGCCCACGTCCATTCCGTCCTTGGTGACGGTGGCATCCGCGTCAAACGCTTCAACCGTTTCGACAAACTTGGCCGATGCCCGCGCATGCAGGCCTTTTTCGTTAATGATTTTCAGATCCATCCGCATGGCCTGTCCCCTTAGCCTATGGAATTTGTAGTCCGTTGCTGGCGTTAATGTATTTCTTACCTGCCGTGACAGAAAGCTCGACTGCCTTATCGAGCGGCAATCTGCGGGACTTTGCCAGTTTAACCAGCATCGGAAGGTTCGCCCCGTACATGATCCGACGACCTGAACCAGAGCACGCTTTCATAGCCAGATTGCTGGGCGACGAGCCAAACATATCTACCACAACCACAACGCCGTCGCCCTGATCCACACGGTCCGCAGCCACACAAATCTCATTCTGCTTGGCATCCCGATCCACTTCTGCGGCTGTCGGGATGGCTTCAATATTGTCCAATTTGCCAAGCACATGCTCTGCCGCAGCCAAGTATTCCTTGGCCAACCCACCATGTGCGACGATTACGATCCCGATCAACGCCGGTCTCTCCTATCCAAATCAGGCGCCCCCACGCCGTTCCATTTCCCGATGTCGCTTAGACACCTGCCAGCCTTCTGCTTCAAGAGCTTTGGCCAATTCTTCCGCTACGGCAACAGAACGATGTTGCCCCCCCGTGCATCCCAGACCAATGCTGAAATGCGCCTTACCCTCGTCGCGGTACGCGGGCAATAGCAGCCTTGCCATGTCGGTTAACTGTTCAAAGAACGCAGTATACTTCGGATCTGCCGCGATATAGTCCAAAACCGCCGCATCTTGACCCGTTTTCCCCCGCAAACTTTGATCCCAGTAGGGATTTCTAAGAAAGCGGCAATCCATCACCATGTCAATTCCACGCGGCACGCCGCGCTTGTATGAAAAAGACTGGATCGAAATAGCCAAACCCGCCACGCCGGGAGCACCAAACAAATTGCCAATCTCGGATTTCAGATCGTGGGGCGTCAGGTTTGTTGTGTCGATTAGAACATCCGCGCGGCTGTGCAGTTCTTTTAAAAGCTCCGTTTCGAGCTTAATGCCGTGCAGCGGCGTTTCATCGGGAGCCATTGGATGACGGCGGCGTGTTTCCGAATAACGGCGCACCAACGCGTCTGTCTGACAGTCCACAAACAATAGCGATGGTTCCATCACGTCGGCTTCGTGCAATGCGTCATACGCATCGAGCACACCGCGCACTGAAAAATCCCGCGTCCGCACATCAATACCGAGCGCCATAGGACGCCCCCCCGCAGGGCCAGAAATCAGGCGCGGTAAAAGCGCGAGCGGGATATTGTCAATCGTCTCATATCCTAAATCCTCAAACGCATTAATCACTGTGCTGCGCCCTGCACCCGATGGTCCTGTCACCAATACAACGGGCGTTGTCACATCTTGGGGTGACGGTGCGATAGGGTGCAAAGGGATCACGGTTTGGGCCACGTCTTTCAGATTTGGCGCTCTGTGCGCCCGAGTGTCATGAGGATAGACGCTAAATTTGGAACATTTCGGCCATTTATCAAGTCAATTCGCACCCCAAGCACGTCACAATGCTGCAACTGTGGCAAACGGGCCTGTGCGTCGGCGCTGAGGTCCACCACGTGAAACAGCGTGGTCGAGGGAATAAATGGCACTTTCAAAATTCCAACAAACCGCGCCTCAATCTTCCCGCGCAAGGCTTCGGGAACGCTCATTTCAACGGCGTTACCAACCCGTTGCAGCACAACCTGATCATCCGAGACCAGCTTTGCGCCCAGCGCCATCATCTGCAGGCCAAGTCCCGATTTGCCGCTGCCAGAAGGCCCTAAAATCAGAAAACCCCGCCCACCGACTGCAATTGCAGTGCCGTGGACGGGGCTATTTTCAATGGCCAGCATTCGGTTTTGTTATGTGACTGGCAAGCCAACAACAAAACGCGCACCGAGCGGATCATCACCTGCTTCTGCATCGCTGGCATGGATGTTTTCAGCCCAGATGACGCCTTTATGTGCTTCAACGATCTGTTTCGAAATCGACAGGCCCAGGCCAGAATTATTGCCATAGTCATGCTCTGGACGCTCTGAATAGAAGCGCTTGAACACTTTGGTCAACGCCTCCTCTGGGATTCCAGGACCAGTGTCTTCGACAACGATCAACACGCGATTGTCTTTTTCACGGGCCCAGACACGGACCGCATCGCCTTTTTCACAAAAGGAAATCGCATTAGAAATCAGGTTCACGAATACCTGCGCAAGGCGAGCTTCCATGCCGTCGAACATGATCGGCTTGTCTGGTTCGTCCCAAATCAGTTCAACGTTTTTATCGTTGGCTTCATGTGTGTGGAACTCAGCAATGCGGCTTAGCATAAGGGTCAGGTCAAAGACCTCTTCCTCTTCTTTCACCAATTCCGCATCTAAACGGGACGCATTTGAAATGTCAGACACCAAGCGATCCAAACGACGCACATCATGTTCGATCACGTCAAGCAATCGCACGCGGCCATCACCTTCTGGCGCAATCCGCAGTGTTTCCACCGCTGAACGCAAGGATGCCAATGGGTTTTTGATCTCGTGGGCCACATCGGCTGCGAATTCTTCGTTTGTGTCAATCCGATCGTAAAGCGCAGATGTCATATCCCGCATGGCGCGACTTAGTCGGCCGATTTCATCAGGGCGACCAGACAAATCAGGGATGCGAATACGGCTCGCTTCATCTTGGCGGCCTTCTTTTGTGGTCCCGGCTTCGGCGGCGCGGGCAAGATCGTGGATTGGGTTCGCAATTGTGTTCGCCAACGCAATGGACAGAACAATGGACACGACTACAGCCAGAAGGAACAAGCGCAACACTGCTTGTTGTTCAGCAGCCAAAAGACCGTCCAAATACCCCGGTTGTGACGTCAGAACAATTGCACCTGTAATCGCCCCATCAACCAGAATCGGGCGTGATACAGCTAGAACAGTTTCACCAGCCTGTGTTGTGGAGCGCCGAATAGACCCTTCGCCAACCAGCGCGGTTTTCGCCATCTCTGATGCAAAGAAGCTTTCGGACATGGGGGATGTGTTGCCGCCAACAGCCCGTAAGCCAGGAAGCACGTCTAACATATTTCCCAACCAAGCAACAAAGCCGCTACCAGTTGCGAATTGGATGGTTTCACCATCGAGCTGTGCGACAAGAGATTCGTCTGGCAGGAACACACGCGCAATCAGGCCTTCGGACACTGGCAAGCCATTGATCAAATCGCGATTTGTGACGCGTTCGTCGAACAAACGAGCCTCGATCACGTTGGTGTACAGTTCAGATTCAATAACCATGCTGGATTGTTTTTCCACAACCAAGCCGCCTTTGAATTGGTTCAGGTACAACATACCCACCAACAAAATGCACAAGGCAATCAGGTTAAACGTAATGATGCGACGGGCCAGCGCGGATGTTCTAATCCGCGTCATCCGCTCCAAGCCGAAAGAGCGCAGAAACCCGCGCCCTCCGCTTAATCCAATGGCATTCGCAAAATTCGCAAACAGATTACCCCGGCCCCCGCGCGGTTCGTCTGTCATATGCTCGTCCGCCAAGATGGCCATTACTCAGTGTACCGGTAACCGATACCATACAGTGTTTCGATGGCCGAAAACTCATCATCAACACTGCGCATTTTTTTACGCAACCGTTTGATATGGCTGTCGATTGTGCGATCATCCACATATACTTGATCGTCGTATGCCACATCCATCAACTGGTCACGGCTTTTCACGAACCCTGGGCGGCTGGCCAGTGCTTGCAACAGCAAGAACTCGGTCACGGTCAAGCTGACGGGCTTGCCCTTCCATGTCACTGCGTGGCGCAGTGGGTCCATGGTCAATTCGCCCCGTTCAATCAGGTTTTCATTTGGTGTATCCGCGGGCTTACCCGCATCTGAAAGCTTCGCCTCTTGGCGGCGCAGGATGGCGCGAATGCGTTCTACCAACAGGCGCTGAGAAAACGGCTTACGTACATAATCGTCTGCACCCATGCGCAGGCCCAGCACCTCGTCGATTTCGTCATCTTTAGATGTCAGGAAAATAACAGGCATGTCCGTGCGCTGGCGCAAACGGCTTAGTAAATCCATACCGTCCATGCGAGGCATCTTGATGTCCAGAACCGCCATATCAGGCAATTCGTCTGTAAACGCGTTCAGCGCTTGAAGCCCGTCATTGTATGTTGAAACGTCGTATCCTTCAGCTTCTAGTGTCATAGACACAGAAGTCAGGATATTGCGGTCGTCATCGACCAACGCAATTTTTGCCATTGTTTGCCCTCGAAAGCTGCCTGCATTTTTTATTTTTATACCCTTACTTAGGTGCACGTTTGTTAACGGGGCAAATGTTTTCTCCGCTAAGTGGCCCATTTTTAGCCACAATTTTTCCTAATTTTGTCATTTGAGTCACACTCTGCCTCAGATGCTCAATAAAAAAGCACGCAAGTTAACGTTAACTCGGTGACATTACCCCCCTTGGTGGCCTTCCATTACCAGACCATGGTGCTATACAGCGCCCGTTGCTGCCGCAGCACTCATCAAAAAGGTCGGAAATCGACCAAAAACAGATCAAGTCAAGCGTTGGGTCGACACTGACACGCCGCATTGAGGAGCATTACAATGGAAGCAGGACGCTTCAATCCTTCCCAATCGTTGGAAAAAACAGGCATCACAGGCATTGCGAATGCGCACTACAACCTGTTGGAGCCCGCGCTGATCGAAACATCCGTAAAACGCGGCGAAGGGGAATTGGGCCAAGGCGGCACAATCCTAGTTTCTACTGGCAAATTCACAGGACGCTCTCCTAAAGACAAATTTGTTGTGGATGAGCCTTCTGTCAAAGACACAATCTGGTGGGAAAACAATCCGCCGATGGATCAGGATGCTTTTGCGCAACTGCACGCAGATATGCTTGATCACATGAAGGGTGGCGAATATTTTGTTCAGGACCTGTTTGGCGGCGCTGACCCTGATTACCGCGTCAACGTGCGCATGGTGACAGAGCTGGCATGGCATTCGTTGTTCATCCGCACCATGCTGCGTCGCCCCGAAGTTGAAGAGCTTGATACATTCGTTCCAGAATATACCGTCATCAACTGCCCGTCTTTCAACGCAGATCCAGCGAAACATGGCTGTCGCTCTGAAACAGTGATCGCGATTTCCATTGAGAAAAAGCTGATCCTGATCGCTGGCACTGAATACGCGGGCGAGAACAAGAAATCCGTTTTCTCTCTTCTCAACTATCTGCTGCCAGATCACGGCGTTATGCCAATGCACTGTTCTGCGAACCACGCCAAAGATGACACAGACGACGTGGCCGTGTTCTTCGGCTTGTCTGGCACAGGCAAGACGACCCTGTCGGCGGACCCAAATCGCATTCTTATAGGCGATGACGAACACGGCTGGTCTGACAACGGCACGTTCAACTTCGAAGGCGGCTGCTACGCCAAGACAATAAACCTGTCCGAAGAAGCAGAACCAGAGATTTACGCGACCACGCAAAAATTCGGTACAGTGATCGAGAATATGGTCTACGATCCGTTTACCAAAGAACTCGATTTTGACGACGATAGCCTGACAGCCAACATGCGCTGCGCCTATCCGCTGCACTATATTTCCAATGCGTCCAATACAGGCCTTGGTGGCACTCCGCGCAATATCATCATGCTGACATGTGATGCCTTTGGCGTCTTGCCTCCGATCTCTCGTCTGACACCCGCGCAAGCGATGTACCACTTTCTGTCGGGTTTCACATCCAAAGTGGCTGGCACAGAACGCGGTGTGACAGAACCACAGCCGACATTCTCTACCTGCTTTGGCGCACCCTTCATGCCGCGCCGTCCAGAAGCCTATGGCGCATTGCTGCGCGACCGTATCGCGGCCTCTGGTGCCACATGCTGGTTGGTGAACACTGGTTGGACAGGCGGCGCATATGGCACAGGCTCACGGATGCCAATCCGCGCGACACGTGCCTTGCTGACAGCCGCGCTAGACGGCTCGCTCAACAACAGCGAATACCGCCGCGACGAAAACTTCGGGTTCGAGGTTCCAACATCTTGCGCAGGCGTTGCAGACGTTCTCTTGGATCCGCGTCGCACATGGGACAACCCCGAAAGCTATGACCGCAACGCGGCCAAGCTGGTACAAATGTTCACAGAAAACTTCGCGCAATACGAAGACTATGTCAGCGAAGACGTTTTGGCCGAAGCCGTAAAAGCCAAGTGAAGCAAACGCTGAGAAATTCAAAAGCCAGAGCCCTGCTCTGGCTTTTTTCGTAAGAGGCTTTCATGTCGCTGATCCTATATTTCATCGCACTTAATGCCGCCACTTTCGGGCTATTCTTTTATGACAAACGTCAGTCACAATCAGGGGGCTGGCGCATCCCTGAAAACACGCTACTGGGTCTTGCGATCCTAGGTGGGTCCATTGGCGCGAAAGCCGCGCAGCGCAAATTTCGGCACAAAACGAAGAAGCAGCCCTTCGGAAACATCCTTAACGGCATTCTTGTCCTGCAAATTTTGCTGGGAGTCGCCCTTATGATCCCCACCACGCGCGCCTTACTTCTTTCGTAACTTCTTTGGTGGCAAAAGTATGCCAACCCCCGATTAATTCCTTGCCCCGCCCCACATGCAGACCTACGTTCGCACCATGAAACGCACACTCACAGCACTGGCTCTGTGCCTCGCGCCGGTTTCCGTATCGGCCCATCCACATATCTTTATTGATGCGGGCGCGTCGTTCATTTTCAACGACGCTGGCGAACTAACAGCGGTTAAAATCGAATGGGCCTATGACGATCTATATACCCTCATCACGCTCGACGATTTCGGCCTAGATAAAGATGGCGACGGTCTGATCACAGTAGAAGAGCAAAAACAGCTTGTCGGGTTTGACATGAAATGGCTGGATGGATTTGAAGGTGACAGCTATTTGACCTTTGCAGATAAGCGGATGAATCTTGGCCAACCCGAACAAGCGACGGCCGAATTGGTCGAAGGACGTTTGATCACATCCCATATCCGTAAGCTGGATAAACCCATCAAAATGGCGGGTGGCAATGTGGCATTGAAGGTCTACGATCCGACATACTATTCTGCCTATACCCTCGATTTGGGCGCAGAAGTCGTGAACCGCGATGGCTGTATGATGGAACAAATTCCCGCTGATCTCGGCAAAGCGTATGACATCGTGGAAAACCTGCTTTATGGCAGCAGCGGCGACGACAACTTCCCGGCTGTTGGCGAAAACTTTGCCGATACTTTGACGTTGTCATGCGAAACTTCCTCTTAGGCATAGCACTCCTTTGCGCCGCGTTGCTCGCCGCTCTTTGGGCGCTCGGTGGGTTGGATCAACTGTCTGCATGGGCCGCTGACGGGCAACGCAGTTTCCAAAATCAAATGGCCGCCAGCCTTCGCGCCCTTCGTGCAGGGGAGCCGGGGGCCGTTGCAACGCTGATGGGCGTGTGTTTTGCCTATGGTTTCTTTCATGCGGTCGGCCCGGGCCATGGCAAATTCCTGATCGGCGGCTACGGTGTTGCGACCCGCGTAACCATGCTGCGATTGTCTGGTATCGCCCTTTTGTCCAGCCTCGCCCAAGGCGCGTCTGCTGTGATGCTCGTGTACACAGGCGTCTTGTTGCTCGGCCTCACGCGGGCCGAAATGGTCGACAGCGCCGAAGATATTTTTGCCCCCGCCAGCTATGCCGCCATTGCGCTGGTTGGTGCGTGGCTGATCGTGCGCGGTCTGCGCAAATACTGGAAAATGCGCGACGTTCACCCCCATACCCACGATCACAACCACACAGGCCACGGCGACACATGCGACAGTTGTGGCCACCGCCACGGCCCTTCGCTTGAAGAAGCGGAAAACGTGCATTCTTTGCGCGATCTGATCCTGCTTGTGGGCGCAATCGCGATCCGCCCTTGCACGGGTGCGTTGTTCCTGCTGATCCTTACATGGCGCTTTGACGTCGTAGCTGCGGGCATCGCAGGGACATTCGCGATGGCATTGGGGACGGCCAGCGTGACCATCGCCATCGCCATCGCCGCCACATTGTTTCGCACCACCACTCTGCAAAGCGTGTCAGGTCAGACCGCCCTGCGCGTCGTTCCCGCAATTGAAATTACGGTCGGGCTGATTATCAGCGTTGTCGCAATCCAGCTTTTGACCGCGATCCTTTAGGCCAGTTGCTGTTCTACCAATGCCACCCAATAGGCTGCACCGACCTCTAACGCTTTATCGTTGAAATCATAATCTGCCGAATGCAACGGTTGTGCATGTGCGCCTGTCATCCCATTTCCCATTAACATGAAACACGCAGGCTTGGCGGCTGCGAAATGGGCAAAGTCCTCAGAGAACAACTTCGGCGCACATGCCCCGTTGACGTGACCCAAGTGCTCGGCCGCCTGCACCGCGTCAACTGCGGCACTCGTATCGTTAATCACTGCAGGAAAAATGGTCTCATAACGTACCGTTGCGCTTACGCCATGTGCCATGCAGATGCCCTGCACAACCTGTCGCATTCGCGCTTCGATGGTGCTGTTCACCTCCGGGGTCAACGCGCGCGCATCACCGCGTAAAACCGCACGACCAGGCAGAACATTGCGTTTCCCATCTGTCTCAAACTCGGTAATCGACACAACGCCGTTCAAACTCGGATCCAACTTGCGTGACACAATGGTTTGCAGTGCGTTCACAATCTCTGCCCCGACGACAATCGCATCCACCCCCATATGAGGCAGTGCCGCATGCCCGCCCTGCGCAGTTATCTCGATCTCAAACAACGCTTCGCTTGCGCAAATCGGCCCTGCTCGCGTGGCAAATGTACCGACCTCCATACCCGGAATGTTGTGCATCCCAAAAACCATATCGACGTTGAACTTATCAAACACTCCATCTGCCAACATTTCGGGCGCACCTTCGCCATGTTCCTCATTGGGCTGGAACAGAAACACCACACGCCCGCTGAAATCACCGCTGTCCGCCAGCGTCTTTGCTGCACCAAGCAGCATCGTTGTATGCCCATCATGACCACAAGCGTGCATCACACCATCAGTCTGGGACTTGTGCGCAAACCCGTTTGTCTCATGGATCGGCAGAGCATCCATATCCGCCCGCAGTCCAATCGACCCCGTTCCATTGCCCTTTTGCAAAACCCCAACGACACCTGTGCGCCCAATTCCGCGATGCACCTCCAGCCCGAAACTTTCGAGCAACGCCGCCACCCGCGCCGCTGTACGATGTTCATTAAATCCTAGCTCTGGATGCGCATGAAAATCATGCCGCCACGTCATCATGTCTTGTAGAAGGCTCATCCGATATCTCCTGCTTATTCTGGGCTACGATACACAGAATTTTGGGGGAAACAGCGACCAAAAGCGACCGCCCGCAACAGTTGCGTAACAATCTTACGCGTTTTGCCGCACCACAGCATTTTTATTGCGCCGCAGCATTGACGGGTCCCCACCCTCGCCATACTTCTTCACAAGATAAATAATAATGATCCGATGGGAAAGATTCGAACATGCTTCTGCCAAACCTGCTGAACACCTGCGCCGCCGCCATCCCTGCCGTTGAAAACGTCGTAGATCGCGCGCGCGTGAAGATTTCCGAAAATGTGACACAGGATGGTCGCATCAATGGCAAAGCGCTCGAAGAACACCAATTCGCCGCGCACGGCTACGCTTGGTTCGCAACCTATCTTTTGTCCCTGCAACAAATGCACAAATGGGCAGAGCGGTTGGAAGCTGATGGCAAATTCGGTGAATTGGAACAGCTCATTTTGCAAATCAGCTTTGGTGAATACCTTTGGCAGATCTGGGGTGGCATCCCAATGTCCCAAGGTGAAGTCGTGCGTCTGCAAGACCTCGGCCTTAGCCAATCCGAACAGGGTGCGCTGGCCGTTGAAAGCGTGCAAGCACTGACCCAAGAAGGCAACTCGCAAGCAGCACGATCGCGCCTTGTTGATTTGATGTTGGAGCGTGAAGGTGCAGCCACTGTTGGTGTTACGGGCCTTGACGAAGAACTGGAAATGATCCGCGACCAATTCCGCCGCTTTGCGGATGAACGCGTGATGCCTGATGCCCACGAATGGCATTTGAAAGACGAATTGATCCCGATGGAGATCATCAACGAACTGTCCGAAATGGGCGTGTTCGGTCTGACAATTCCAGAAGAATACGGCGGGCTTGGCATGTCCAAGGCGTCGATGTGCGTGGTCTCCGAAGAGCTGTCTCGCGGCTACATCGGTGTTGGCTCGCTCGGCACTCGCTCTGAAATCGCGGCCGAGTTGATCATTGCTGGTGGCACGGAAGAACAGAAACAAAAATGGCTTCCAGAACTGGCCTCTGGTGAAACTCTGCCAACGGCGGTGTTCACGGAACCCAACACAGGCTCCGATCTTGGGGCATTGCGCACGCGCGCGGTAAAAGACGGCGATGATTGGTCGATCACTGGTAACAAAACATGGATCACCCATGCGGCACGCACAAATGTGATGACGCTGCTGGCCCGCACCGATCCAGACACGACCAACTATTCTGGTCTGTCGATGTTTCTTGCTGAAAAGACACCTGGCACAGACGAAGCCCCGTTCCCGACCGACGGTATGACAGGCGGCGAAATCGAAGTCCTCGGTTATCGCGGGATGAAGGAATACGAACTCGCGTTTGATGATTTCAAAGTCAAAGGCGAGAATCTTCTGGGCGGCGTTGAAGGCCAGGGCTTTAAGCAGTTGATGCAAACGTTTGAATCCGCCCGCATCCAAACCGCGGCGCGTGCTATCGGCGTTGCGCAAAACGCGATGGAAATCGCGGTGAAATACGCGCAGGACCGCAAACAGTTTGGCAAAGAGTTGCTGGCTTTCCCGCGCATCCGTTCCAAAATCGCGATGATGGCCGTTGAAATTATGATCACACGGCAGTTGACCTACCATTCCGCCTTTGAAAAAGACAACGACCGCCGTTGCGACCTAGAGGCTGGTATGGCCAAACTGCTTGGCGCACGTGTTGCTTGGTCTGCGGCTGACAACGGTTTACAGATCCACGGCGGCAACGGCTTCGCGCTGGAATACCCGATCAGCCGCGTGTTGTGCGATGCCCGCATCTTGAACATCTTTGAAGGCGCTGCTGAAATTCAGGCCACAGTGATCGCGCGTCGTTTGCTGGAAACAGGTCGGAACTAAACGCGGGTCTTAACACCCAAATCCTGGAAAACTGGCGCGGCCACCTGCATAGGCCGCGTCGGCACGTGCCAAAGTGCTCGCGCCACGCAAGCCTTCTTGGTGTGCAATACGATACGACACGCTGCCACCAGAGCGCAGCTTGAACTTGCGCGTGGATGACCCAACATTCGGAAACACATAGGCTTTGGGCGACGCACATCCGTTCAGTCGCATGTAAATCGTAATAGACTCTTTGCAGGTGTTCCGAACGGACAGGTTCGTGTAAACGACGTTCTTATAAAAATCCATGCTAGACGCTTTGCCCGCGCGCATCTGAACGCAGGTGCTGGCGGCTGCCTTCGTGGGCTTTACAGGCTCCACAACTTTCGGCTCTGGTGCAACAACTTTCTTCGGCGTGACCTTCTTCTTTTTAATCACCTTCTTTTTCGGTGTCGTCTTTTTGATCACCTTTTTCTTGGGGGCCTTTTTCTTGTCCAGACAGACGCCGCCCACAAAGGTGTCACAGGCCAGCGCAGGTTCTCCTGCTCCAAACGTGATCGAAACCCCAACCAAAGCCATCCATAAAATACGCATCACAACCTACAATTCTTCCAACTGTTTCAACCAATTTTTTGCATCCGCAAACCCTTGCTGAGCCGCATCTTCAAGCATGTCGCGCCCCACATCGAGGTCTTTGGCAAAGCCAATGCCCTGCGCATGGAACAATCCCAAAAGCGCGAGGCTCGACGGGCTGTCATCTGCCACTTGTTGCAGCAATACCAGCAACTCGATTGGGCCCAACTCTTTTTCCGTGCCAGCACTGCCGACAGCTTCGCGCCATGATTTGATCGCCCGCGCTGTGCCAGGCCCGTTCAGACCATCAATGCGGCCTTTGTAAAATCCAGCCGACTTCAGCGCTTCTTGCACTTTATCAAGCGGAAGGAAAAACGCGCCAAGCGTTCCTAGATCAACACCAGCGGACAGACGTTCAAACGGCGTCGCATCGGGTGCAGGTTTTTCTTCGCGTTGCACTGGCGCCAATGCGGTTGTGTCCAGCTCTGGCGTTGGCGCAACCGCGGCGGCCTCATTGGCGCGACAGGGCCAACCATAGCGCTGCAAATCCATGCAAGAATTGAACAGGATCGCACGGCGGATCAACTCGCGGACTTCTTCGCGTCGTGGGTGGCCGCTCATGGTGGCATACATCGTCTTTAGCTTGTCCAACTCCAGCAGCGTTTGTTGCGCATCGATACTGCGATGCGTTTCAAGGGCGGCAATTACTTCTGGCAAACGCGCATTGCCCGTCGCTTTCGGCAGCACCGCTTGCAGTGCGTTGCGACCACGGGACGCCAGCGCCTCGGCGATTTCTCCCTCGACGCCGCTCGCACGGCGATCTGATGCGCATTCTCCGATGCCCTCTATGCAACCAGGTCCTTCGACATTGTCGTCATATCGTGGCCGCTGCGGGTTCGCCGCCAGCGCGCCAGTGTTCTTGATGACTTCGCGCTCTACGATGTTCGCAACTGTAACCAACGGCACGTTCGGCTGGAACGACTTCAGAAATGCGTTTGTGAAAGGCGAGTTATTGTCGCCATCGGACAAACGATCAATCGCCACTTCGCCCTCTGAGGCCGAGAAAAAGATGAACTCACCGCGATCAGCGGGAACCGCACCCATACCAGCCGCCAAGGCCAAGCCGCGCGTTCCACCCGCATTCAGCGGGTTGTCCCGACAGTTGTCTAAAACATAAACCGAAAGCCGCACATCACGGCTGCGAATAGCACGGCGCAGATCGTTAAACTGGGTCGCATATTGGCGCAGCGTCCATTCCTCACTGCCCGCAGGAATCAGATCCTTGTCCAAGTCCGTTGGCAGCAAAAACACAGTGCTCGGGTCCGCAGGGTTCAATTGTACGCCGTGCCCAGAAAAAACGACCATCGCTGTGTCACCCGCTTGAAGCTGGGTCAAAAACCCCAAAACCGCACGGTCCATTTCTGCCTTGGACACGTCAAAATGGCAGGACACTGAATCAAATTTACGCACGTTCTTTAAGTGGTCACAGTGCGCCTTGGCATCAGACACCGCCACATTCAGTTTTGGCAGGTGCGCGTAATCGTCATTGCCCACAACCAAAGCAGCCGTTTTGGCCCATGCGCCACTGGCAAACGCCATCACGCAAAGAGTAAAAACAAGATATGGAATTTTGTTGAGTCGCATGGCCACTGTAATTCCCTAAATAATTGCAACTAAGACTAAGAAATACTTCTGTCTGAGTCTACTAAACGCTGTTTCTTAAGTACTCTGCGGCTGATTCTTCGCCACAAACTTTGAATGTTGCACCCATCTTGCGCACAAACGCAGCTGCAAACAATGCCAGAGATCACACTTTGGCAGGACAAATGCAGTCAGACGGTCCCTTTTGCGCGACTGCCCCTGTAAAAGCGCAATGACTTTAAATACGCTTCTGGTTATGCGACCTGCCCATCATATTTTCGCGTTTACTGTGGTGACAACTGCCACACTTGGGATGCCAGTACAGGCGCAAACCTTTCAATCCCCTGACATCCTTGTTCTTGGGGACAGTCAAATCACCTTTGGCGCGGGCCCTGCCTATTACAATTTCTTCAAAAACCTCACCCGTTCTTGCCGACCCAAAGGAGTGAACCGCCAAGCGATCAAATCACTGTCGAAAAACTCTGTCGCCGTGATTGGCGTACGCTCCACTTCTTTGCAAGATTGGTCCGCGACCACGCGCAAAGGCAAAGCAGATATTTGTGATGTTGATCCAAACCTAAAACAAAATGCGGGCGCTTATGGAACGGTAAACCGCAAAGGCGCCAAATACGTTCAAATCGGCGTTGGACCAGAATTTCAATTCTGCAAGGCGGGCGTTTCGCCAACAAAAGCGGCGCTTCGCCCCGATTATTACCAACCAAAACTGCTGGTTTTGTCCTTTCTTGGGAACACAACGAAACGTTGGGCCAACGACCCAGTCGCGACACGCAAAGATGTAGACGCCTTTTTACGCCAACTGCCAAAGGGCCAGAAATGCCTGTTCATGACCACCGCTCCAACCTACAAGCCTTCGGAAAACCAACGCAGACTTAAAGCACAAGCAGGCATCCAAGCAGCCTTTGCACGTCACGCAAACAAATGTCTTTTCGTAAAAGGCCTAACAGATAAGTCCATGAAAGCGCTCACCGCAAACGCGCACAACTTTCGGATCAACAAAGACGGCACGGTGCGGGATCCGTTTCATCCTACACACCTTGGCGCCACTGTGTTTCTTCGATCGATTAAGGCTGATCTTTGCGCTGCACTGTCAACCGCGCTACAGGACTAACCCGCGCGTCAGCTTCCGCTGGAAGACAGGTCATCGTCTCCGTCAGTGGATTTGACATATTCGGGATTCACACATCCAGCCAAAAGAAGGATTGAAACAAGAAATGCGGTGATCTTAGACGTCATTGATATCTCCAAACCAGAGTATTCTTTGCCCTACGCGACTAAGAATAACATGTGTTTCACTTAAAATCACTTATAATTACATGCCAATACTTGATCTACCGATCTTGCCAGCCATACCACTTGAATGCCGCAGGCAAGCCAAACCGCCGCATCGGCGCAATAGGATAACGCCTTGGCTCTGCGCGCATCGCGTCTGGCAACGGTTCTTGATAGGGTCGCCCTGCAACCATACCGGCCAACACCTTACCAGAATAGCTCGCCATCGACACTCCGTTCCCGTGAAACGCCATGGCAGTGAATGCACCCTCCCAGTCGCCAATCGGCCCAACATAGGGCACCAAATTGCGCGCCACACAAATTAACCCAGACCAGTGATAGGCCGTCCGCACACCCCGCCAGGCTGGAAACATCGCATCAAAATCTGCGCGGACTGCATTCGGCATCCGCCAACGGTCTCGTGGCCCAAGGTTTGGTGTCCCCCGCATCCCAAACAGCATCCGCCCATCGGGAAGAAGGCGGAAATAATGCAGCATCTTGCGCGTGTCACAACTCATCTGGTTCACTCGCCACCCCTGATCCGCCAACACATTGTCTCCCATGGGTTCAGTCACCATGATATGGCTCACCACAGGGGTATAGCGCCCAGCCATCCAGTCTGGCAGGTTCTCCGAATTATACCCATTCCCCGCCAACACTAGCTTTTCTGCTACCACGCGCCCCTGCGCTGTGTGCAACGCAAACCGCCCGTCAGACAGCCGTTCAATCCGCTCCACAGTGCTATCGCCAAAAATACGCCCACCTGCGCGGCGCAGGGCATCCGCCAGCCCAAACACATATTTGCGCGGGTTCAGGCAAAACCCGACATCCGACCACATGGCCCCATGAAACCCGGCCCCATTGACCCCGTGATCGCGCAAGGCTTCTGGCGGTATGATCTCAGATCGCACGCCCGAAATGCGCTCTAAAAATGCAGCCTCTTCCCGAAAGTGCGCATAATCCTGTGGACGATGCGCCATCAACCATTCGCCGCGCGGTTGCGCGTCCACATCTAAACCCTGCGCATCAATCAGCTCCGCCACGACCTCAGTCGCACGCACCTGCGCACCGTAAAACTCAGCTAAATCCGCTTCCCCCCAGCGCTTGGCATAGGCCGCATCCGATATCTTGCCCCCGCCCATGCAATTGAACCCAGCATTGCGCCCCGATGCGCCCCAACCCACTTGGGCCGAATCCAAAACAACAGGGGCAAAGCCAAAATCCTGCGCCAAATGCAGCGCCGCAGACAGGCCCGTGAAACCCGCGCCAATCACAGCCACATCTGTCTCAATATCGCCTTCGCAAACAGGGTCACGCTCAGGCGCGGGTGTCACCGCCTCCCAATAACTGCCTACAGGCAATCCCGTGTCATAGGCATCCTTATGATAAATCCGTTTCAACGGCGACATTCCGCAGCCCTCCTCATGCTAGGGTTGCCATGCCACACGCAATTTGTCACCAAGATCCCCATGAAATATGCCGCCCTTATCACCGCCCTCGCATTCACCGCTTGCCAAAAGGATGAAACCATCTCTGGTCTAACCTCCGCCACCGACACATGGCAGCTCATAGAAATGAACGGCGCGCCGATCAGCGCGACCATCACGCTGACCTTCCCCGAAGAAGGCCGCATCGCAGGCCGTGCGCCCTGCAATACGTATTTCGCCAGCCAATCAGCCCCGCTGCCTTGGTTCGAAGCCAAAGCCATCGCAAGCACAAAACGCGCCTGCCCCGACCTGAACCTCGAATCCACCTATTTTCAAACCCTGACTAAAATGACCTTAATCGAACGGACGGGCGACACACTTCTCCTTTCCAACGACAGCACCGAAACGCTCGAGTTCAAACGCACTCCCTAATTTCTTCTGGCCCTAAATATCCCCGTGCAGAGCACAACCGCGCAGGCGTAAGCCGAGCATGAAGGAATGACGCGGAACGCGTCTCAACTGTCTCGTTTCGCGTCTTTCTCCAAGGCACGCACCAACCGCGCCCGCGCATCTGGCAAAGGACGGTTTCCAAGCGCAGGGGCCAACCAACGTTCCAAAAAATACCCCGTGGTTTTCAACGCGCCCAACACTTCTGCGGGCGCTGCATCCACGCCTTGCATCTGCAAAAACTCTGGCAACGGCAACATCCGATCTGCATACTCTGCGCCGGCACTTCGACACACCGCGCGCCCACTTTTCGGGGACACATAGATCAGTTCCTGCGTCCCCCCCGTCGCAGCGCAAGACGTCAGATCAAGGCCATAACCCAATTCCTCCAGTATCATCAGTTCCCACACTGCATAATCAGAAGCCCAAGGCGCGTCCGAATTCAGCCGTTCAATCAACTCCAGCGTCTGATCATAAATCAACGTCAATTCCATCCGCTCTGGCATGGCAAAACTCATCAGCGCACACACGGAACTCAGCGCCGCCAACCGCGCGCGGTCTGACATGATCCCACTGCGCGATTTCAACAACTCCACTCGGAACGAACCCAGATGTTCCTCCAGCCGCGCACGCCATTCCAGTTCAACCTGATTGCCCGGTTGCAGCACGGGTGCTTGCTTGCGCGACGCACCTCCACGCACCACGCCTGCGTGCCGCCCGTGGGTCTTGGTTAAAACATCTAAGATAACCGAGGTCTCGCCGTGCCGACGCGCGGCCAGTATGACCCCTTCGTCACGCCATTCCATGAACCGAAGCTAGGGCGAAACGCCACCAGCCTCAAGCAGAGGTATCAAGCGAATACCCAAAGCCGCGCACGGTTCGTACAAAATCCACATCCGACACTTTGGCCAACGCTTTGCGCAGCCGCCCGATATGCACATCCACTGTGCGTGTGTCCACATTCAGATTGTCGCCCCAAACACGGTCCAACAACTGATCTCGTGACCACACACGTCCTGGCGCTTCGAGAAACACCCGCAACAATTTGAATTCCAACGGTCCGAGCGGAATAACCTGATCCGCTAGCGCCACCTTGTGCTGCACCAGATCCATGCTCAGCCCATGATAGACCAGCAAATCCGCGCCCATCTGACCCGCTGTGGATCGCAACCCAACGCGCACCCGCGCCATCAGTTCTTTGATGGAATAGGGCTTTACTACATAGTCATCAGCACCAATATCCAGGCCACGGATTTTATCGTCTTCTTCGCCACGCGCTGTCAGCATGATGACAGGGATATTCTTCGTGGCCTTATTGCGCTTCACTTGACGGCACACTTCCAGCCCAGATGTTTGCGGCAACATCCAATCCAGCAGCACGAGGTCAATGTCTTGCTCTTCAAGGATCAACAAACCCTCTTCGCCTGTCTCGGCCTTAAACACCTCATAGCCTTCGACGCCAAGATTATAGGCCAGCAGTTCAAGCTGTGACGCCTCGTCCTCTACGACAAGGATTTTCGGACCACCAGCGCTCATTCCTCTGACAGTTCCCCTGTGACCAGATAGTGAACTTGTTCGGCGATGTTCTTCACTTGGTCGCCCGAACGCTCCATGTTTTTGGAGATAAAAAGCAGGTGAGTGCATGGCTCAATGTTCCTAGGATTTTCCATCATATAGGTTAGCAATTCACGAAACAGCGCATCCGTGCGGTCGTTGATTTCATCATCCAACGCGCTGGCTGCTTGCGCCTTTTCCAGATCGCGGGTGACATAGGCATCCATGACCATTTCCAGCATCTTCGACACTTTTTCAGATGTTTCAACAAGGCTGCGCACCACAGATTTCATCGCCGAGAAATCGTCAACAACACGCACACGGTAGGACAGTGTTTTCGCGTAATCGCCCATCCGCTCCAACGCGGTAGACACCTTAAGCGTCGAAATGGCACTGCGCAAATCTTCGGCCATGGGTTGGCGCAAAGCAATCAAACGGATCGCTTTTTCATCGATCTTGTTTTCCAAACTATTGATCGACGCATCGCCTTTGGCCACCGTTTTGGCAAGCGCTTCATCGCCATCGGCCAATGCCAAACCAGAATTACGGATCTGCGAAGTCACCTCTGCGGCCATCTTCAACAGCATCTTTTCGATCTTGTTCAACTCATTGTCGAACTTGGTAACGATATGTGTGTTTTCCATTGTCCTAAGCTCCTACCCAATACGACCAGTGATGTAGTTTTGTGTCCGCTCGTCTTCTGGGGACGTAAAGATATTCTTTGTCGGGCCCGTTTCCACCAATGTCCCCAGATGGAAGAACGCCGTGCGTTGGGATACACGTGCTGCCTGCTGCATGGAGTGCGTTACGATCACAATGGTAAAGTTCTGGCGCAGCTCATCAATCAGTTCTTCGATAATCGCCGTTGCAATCGGATCGAGCGCGGAACACGGCTCATCCATCAAAACAACCTTCGGCTTCACCGCAATCGTGCGCGCGATGCACAAGCGTTGTTGTTGCCCACCAGACAGCCCCGTACCCGGTTGATCCAAACGGTCTTTGACTTCGTTCCAAAGGCCCGCTTTTTCCAGCGCCCATTGGACCAGCTCATCCATCTCGGTTTTGCCTTTGGCCAAACCATGAATTTTTGGCCCGTATGCCACGTTTTCGTAAATTGACTTTGGAAACGGGTTTGGTTTTTGGAACACCATGCCCACTTGCGCACGCAGGGCTACCACGTCCACTTCGGGCGCGTAAATATCTTGACCCGCGATCCGAATATCGCCTTCCACACGTGCAATCGGTACCAAATCGTTCATACGGTTGATACAGCGCAGAAATGTCGATTTCCCGCACCCAGATGGCCCAATCAAAGACGTCACTTTGTATTCGGGAATATCCAGCGCAATCTTATCCAACGCTTGTTTGTCGCCGTAAAAGACATCCACGTCTTTGGCAGTGATGATGGCAGTCTTTGACATGGCCTAGAACCTTTTTTCGAACTTACGACGCAGAAGGATCGCAATGATATTCATTGTAACGAGGAAGAGCAAAAGCACGATGATCGCAGCCGATGTCTTTTCGACAAAGGCCCGTTCTGGCGCGTCCGCCCAGAGGAAGATCTGCACGGGCAGCGCCGTGGCAGGCTCAAGGATCGAGTCAGGCACATCCACAATAAACGCCACCATCCCAATCATCAGCAGCGGTGCTGTTTCACCGAGCGCCTGCGCCATACCTACAATTGTGCCCGTTAAAATACCAGGCAACGCCAGAGGGGCCACATGATGGAAAGTCGCTTGTACAGGGCTCGCACCCATACCAAGCGCCGCTTCACGGATACTTGGCGGCACAGCACGCAAACTGGCCCGCGCCGCAATAATGATCGTCGGCAGGGTCATCAGTGACAGCACCAATCCCCCCACCAGCGGTGACGATCGCGGCATCCCAAAGGTGTTCAAAAACATCGACAAACCCAGCAACCCGAACACAATGGACGGAACAGCCGCAAGGTTGTTGATATTCACCTCGATCAAGTCAGAAAAACGGTTCTTTGGCGCGAATTCTTCCAAATAAATCGCCGCCAAAATCGCCACAGGGAAAGAGATACAGAAACACACCAACAACGTCAGTGCAGACCCCATCAACGCGCTTAGGATCCCTGCCAATTCTGGTTCGCGGCTGTCGCCATTGGTGAAGAACGACCAGTTAAATGTGCGCTCTACCGCGCCCTGTTCCGTCAGTTGATCAATCCACGCGATTTCCTTGTCGCTCATGCGGCGCTCGTCTTCGGGCAGGCTGCGATCAACCGCACCCTTGGCCACAGCATCAAAATCATCAGATGCACGGAACCACACTGTGGCCGTGCCACCAATCGCTTCGGGATTGGCCTCCACGAACCGCTCCAACTCAAATCCCATGTCGTTGGACAGCAACCCATAGATCATGCGGCGGTCTTTGCGTTTCTTGGCCTCTGGAAACTGCGTTTTCAGCGCATCCTTCACGATCTTTTCAAATCGCGCGTCAGCGGGATTGGCTGGATCAATGGCATCTGGCCCAAGGTCCACTTCGATGGCCACATTAGTCGTACCAAACGCACCCACACCCTTTGTGAGAATGGATCCAACCATCACCACCAAAAACAACAGCGAGACAAAGATCGCACCGCGACCATACCACTGAAACCGCGTCTCGGCAGACTTGCGCCCCTTCAACTGGGACGACGGAGAAATAAGATCAGTCATATTGTTCCTGATATTTTCGAACGATGCGCAACGCGATGATGTTCAGGCACAGCGTGACAACAAACAACAACAGGCCAAGCGCGAAGGCAGAAAGCGTCTTGGCACTGTCAAATTCTTGGTCCCCCGTCAGCAACGCAACGATCTGCGCAGTGATGGTGGTGACCGCTTCAAGGGGGTTCGCCGTTAGGTTCGCGGCCAATCCCGCCGCCATCACAACGATCATGGTTTCCCCGATCGCGCGGCTTGCAGCCAGCAGCAACGCGCCCGCAACCCCTGGAATGGCAGATGGCAAAACGACTTTGCGAATGGTTTCAGAATGGGTCGCACCGAGTCCGAGTGACGCATCCCGCATGGCTTGGGGGACCGAATTGATCACATCATCCGACAGTGAAGAAATCAGCGGAATGATCATCATCCCCATGATCAAACCCGCCGCCAAAGCGCTCTCGGATGACACATTCAATCCGACGCTCTCGCCCCCACTGCGCAACAACGGTGCAACCGTCAGGGCTGCAAAAAACCCGTAAACCACCGTCGGAATACCTGCGAGGATCTCAAGTGCTGGTTTAACGAAATCGCGAAACCGCTTAGACGCATATTCAGACAGATAAATCGCTGACATCAGCCCAAGCGGCGTGGCAACACACATGGCAATAAACGAAATCAGCAGCGTACCCGTAATCAGCGGAACCGCACCAAACGCACCCTCCGCCGCTACCTGATCCGCCCGAAGTGCGGTTTGCGGGCTCCACTGCGTTCCGAACAAGAACTCCGTCATCGGAATGCGTTCAAAGAAACGATAGGCTTCGAAAATCAAAGAGAGGACAATTCCAACCGTCACAAGCACCGCAACCAGCGAGCAGAGGATCAGAATTGCCATGACAACAAATTCGACCCCTTTTTTGCGTTGGGAATTTACCAGATCAAGCGCATCATGAGGCGTATTCGTATCTACAGTCGCCATGGCAGTGGTCTTTCAGTCGTAAAAAAGGATGCCCGATTTCTTTCGGACACCCTTGTGTTTTGTATTCGGATTACATGGACAAGTTCATCAAACCCATGATGGACTTCGCGCCCTCTTCACGTTCTTCGTCTGTCAGTGGGATCAAACCTTTGTCTGCCAGATATCCCTCTTCGCCCCATGCGTCTTCGGATGTGAATTCGCTCAAGAACTCTTCGATGCCCGGAACCACGCCAATATGGGCTTTCTTGACATAGAAGTACAAGGAACGAGACACAGGGTACTCACCCTCTGCGATCAGATCGAAATCCGCTTCCACACCGTTGATCATGGACCCCTGCACACTGTCGGAGTTCTGCTCAAGGAAAGAATACCCAAAGATGCCAAAGGCATTCGGGTTCGCGTTCAGCTTTTGCACGATCAAGTTGTCGTTTTCGCCCGCCTCTACGTATTTCCCGTCTTCACGGATTGTGTGACACAGCGTTTTATAGGCGTTCTTGTCTGTCTTTTTCATCGCCTTGATCCAATCGACAGTCTTACAACCGCCTTCCATGGCCAGCTCGATGAACGCATCCCGTGTCCCAGATGTTGGCGGAGGTCCAAGAACCTCGATCTTCACTGCTGGAAGGTCAGGATTGATCTCGTTCCACATTGTGTAAGGGTTCGGCTTGGTTTCACCTTCGCCTGCTGGCACGTCCTTAGCCAAGGCCATGAACAAATCACCCAAGGAAATATCCATTTGCGCAGACTTTTTGGAGTTCGCCAAAACGATACCATCGTACCCAATCTTTGCTTCAACGATATCCGTCACGCCATTTGACGCGCACAGTGCTACTTCGGACTCTTTGATCCGACGTGAAGCATTGGTGATGTCTGGGTGACCCGTGCCAACACCAGAACAAAACAGCTTCAATCCACCGCCGGAGCCTGTGGACTCTACAACTGGTGTTTTGAAATCTGTGGATTTGCCGAAGCGTTCTGCAACAGTGGTTGAGAACGGAAATACTGTAGAGGAGCCAACGATCGTGATTTGATCGCGAGCAAAAGAAGGCGCAGCAGCAGTCGCCAGTGCAAGAGCAGTTACGCAGAGCGTTTTTGTAAACATCATGTTCATCCCATTTTGTCTGTCCGATTCGTATCGGATGGCCCAGACCTAGGCTTCGGATGTGACGCTTATTGCTCAGTTTTGTAACAGTTGTATGACAAGATCGGGGGTAATGCAGGTTAAAATGCTGCGTTTTGTCCGTCGTCTTTTACGGCTTCCATCGACACATGGGTCGAGCTGTTCGACACATGCGGAAGGTTGGAAATCACCTCGCCCAAAACAGCGCGGTAAGCCTTAATATCAACGGTTCTAACCTTCAGAAGATAGTCAAACGCCCCTGCAATCATATGGCATTCTTCAATCTCTGATACTTCTGAAACTGCGCTGTTGAACGCCTGTAGCGCAGCCTCCCGCGTGTCTGACAGCGTCACTTCGACAAAGGCGATGTGGTCCAATCCCAACTTCCCCAAATCCAGAATCGCGCGGAATCCCTGAATGAACCCCGAATCGCGCAGTTTCTTCACCCGCAACTGGCAAGGCGTTTTGGACAGGCCCACCGTACTGGCCAATTCTGTCATCGACATACGCCCATCACGGTGCAGCGCCGCCATAATCTTGCGGTCAAACGCATCCAATTGACTATCATTCATAGTAATTTCACCCAAAACGTCTTTTTCAAAAGGATATTTAGGTCAAATCGAACTGCCAAACAATAAAATTCAGGCGAACCGACCAAGAGTTACCTGATAACGTGCCTAAAACACCCCTCCTTTTAAGGCGCTCATCATGGCTGATCTTCAAACCCTTCGTTCCCAAATTCGCGCAGCACATCTCGC